>NZ_JAZRJY010000050.1:0-4139 GCF_045646045.1 Methanobrevibacter sp.
AATGATTATGAGACAGGAAGTCTATTTTTTTAATTTTATTTACTTATTTTTTCCTTTAATTTCATTGTAATAAAGTACAATTTGTTGTTTTGTATATTAAAAAAAGAAAGCATTAGGTTTAGGTTAATTTACATATTTTAGAAAGGATACCCTGACCCATAGGGGTCGAGGCAGTTTGTATTGTGTGTAAAATTATTTAGTTGAAATTACAATTTTCTATAGTTCCATTAATATCCTGATTTACGCCGATTGCATATTCTGAATTAATTTCATTAAAATTACAATTTCTTACTTCATAGTTGTTATCAATGAAGATAACTTCCCAATGTCCGGTTGCGTTATCTTTATTGAAATTACTGTTAATTACTTTACCATTTTTCATATAGACAGCACCAGCATAACCTCCTGCAATATTGCTATCAAAATTACAGTTGTCTACTGCACCGTTATTTATGTATAATGCACCGCCAAAAATAGCGTCATTTTTAGTTAAATTAGAATTGGATACCGCACCATTTTTATTAATGTATACCGCACCACCTTTTGTGTAAGCAAAGTTGTTTTCAGCATTACAATTGTCCACACTACCTTCATGCATCCAAATTGCACCACCGTCATTTCCAGCATAGTTGTTTTTAAAATTACTGTTATTGACAGATCCGCTCATTATCCAAGCAGCACCACCATCGCGCTCAGCACGATTGTTTTCAAAATTACAGTTTTCAATATTACCGTAATATATTCCAACAGCTCCTCCATCGTAAGCAGTATTACCGATAAAGGAAATATTGTTTTTAATGATAATATTTCATCAAGATTAAATGGTTTATACTCAACAAAATATATTAATTTTTATGTTAACTCATCTAATTATATAATGGTAGTTGCAGATACTTCAAATTATAATGGGACATTACCTTCTAGATTTAGTTTAATTGATAATGGCTGGGTTACTCCTGTTAAAAAACAAATTGGAGGTACATGTTGGGATTATGCTAATGTGGGAGCTATTGAATCTGCATTAGTTAAAGCAACAGGTGTTGTTTATGATTTATCTGAAAATAACCTCAAAAACGTGATGGGCATATTTTCAGATTCTGGTGATATAAGATATGTTCCAGATGACGGATGGTATACTTCTGATACTCATGAATATTTAGCAAGTTGGTATACTCTTGTTTCTGAGGATTTAGATCCTGCTGTAAAAGGCAGTTCCTTTTCTCCAAACTTTAATAATGAATTGATTCATATTCAAAATGTGGCATTTGCTTCAAAAAGAAATGCTACTGATAATGATGCTATTAAAGAAGCACTTATGAAATATGGTGGAGTATTGTCCTCAATGCGTTATGAGAGTAAAAATTTTAATGGTAATAGTTATTATTATAATGGCAGTTCATATTGTAATCATGCGGTTGTTATTGTCGGTTGGGACGATAACTATTCTAAAAATAACTTCAAGGGTGATTGTCCTGGTGATGGTGCATGGATAATTAGAAATGCTGAGGGTCCTAAGTTCAAAGATAATGGTTATTTCTATATTTCTTACTATGATACAAAAATTGCTTATACTAGTCAGTATTTTATTTTCAATGATACAGTTAGATTTGACAGAAATTATCAACATGATTATATTATTGATTCTTGGAAAAAAATCAGTAAAAAATTTGCTTATTATAAAAATGTTTATAGAAGCGTGGCTAATGAAGAATTACTTGCATTTTCAACTTTCTTTAAGGAATCTTGTGATTGGGAAGTAAGTATTTATGTTGGAGATAAATTAAAATATTCTCAAACTGGAAAAGCAATGTCTAAAGGTTATTTTACATTTAATTTCGATAATGCTGTTAACTTGTCTAAAGGTGATGAATTCAGTATAGTTTTAAAAGTTTCAAATGGCAAATCCACTAATTATATTCCAATCAATAATAAAAATAATATGGTTACCACTACTGGAGACAGAGGTATTTCATATTATAGTATTGATGGTAAAAATTGGAAAGATTTGGATAATGATCATCAAGTTGCATGTTTGAAAGTATTTTCACGCAATATTGAAGTTAATTCCAACATGGCTGTTGCAACCACAACAACTTAATTAAATAGGCAATATACTGTACATGAAAGAAAGAAATTATGTATTTGATTTAAATAAAAATATTTTGTGGTGGATTTAAAAAACTTTTAAATCAACCATCACTTTCTCTTTTTCATGATTAACTATGTAAAGAAAAAATTTTTTTCATCGTTCATTGAATTTTTCATGCTAAAAACCATACCTTTATAAAGGTTAAAATAGATATTTTATTGTAAGATATCTATACTTATTACAAACATGACTATGTGTGCTTTTTGTCTATGTTTAAATTTATCTCAAGATATCTTCATTTTAGATAAATCGTGTTATTTATCTATTAATTATTATTTACTAATTTATATCTTATGAATTTAGATTGTACTGCTTGTAAGTAGTATAAATCGCAGCGGTGGATTCATAGATATGTTTTTTGACAAAATGTTTAGAGGAAAAAATATGCCAGGACTTTTTGCTGCAAAAAAACTTAAAAAGAATAGACAAAATTTTAAGTGGAAAGATGTAGATTACAAAAGGAAAGCTTTAAGATTAGATGTTAAAGCAGACCCTCTTGAAGGAGCTCCTCAAGCTAGAGGAATTGTAATCGAAAAAGTAGGGATAGAAGCAAAACAACCTAACTCTGCTATTCGTAAATGTGTACGTGTTCAATTAATTAAAAACGGTAAACAATTAACTGCTTTCGCACCAGGTGACGGAGCTATTGGTTTTATCGATGAGCACGATGAAGTTATGATTGAAGGAATTGGAGGACCTTCCGGAAGATCCATGGGTGATATTCCTGGAGTTCGTTGGAAAGTGTCCAAAGTTAACAATGTAGCTTTATCTGAAATGGTAAGTGGAAAAATAGAAAAACCTGTAAGATAAGGAAGGTAATTTTTATGAGTAAATTATTTGATAAATGGGATCTCGATGAAGTAAAAGTTGAGGACTTAGGTTTAATTAAATACATTTGTTTAGATGAAACTCTTGTACCTCACACTTCAGGTAGACATGTAAAAAGACAATTCGCAAAATCTAAAGTATCCATTGTTGAAAGATTAATGAATAAAGTTATGAGAACCCACCTCAACTCTGGTAAAAAAAATAAAGCTTACAACATTGTAAAAGAAGCATTAGAAATTATTCACAGAAGAACTAAAAAGAACCCTGTTCAAGTTTTAGTTACTGCAGTTGAAAACACTGCACCTCGTGAAGAAACTACCCGTATTAAATACGGTGGTATTGGATACCAAGTAGCTGTGGATATTTCCCCACAAAGAAGAGTTGACCTCTCCCTTGGATTTTTAACCAGAGGTACTTTACAATCATCATTCAAAAACAAAAGATCTGTTGCTGAATGTTTAGCTGATGAATTAATTCTTGCTTCTGAAGAAGATTCTAGAAGCTTTGCTTTACAAAAAGCTGAAGAGAAAGAAAGAGTTGCTAAAGCAGCACACTAATCATGATTAATATTTAGGTGATTTTCTTGAGTAGAAGAGACAAAATGATTGCAAAAATCAAAGAATTAATGTATGAACCTGATCAAATCAGAAACATTGGTATCTGTGCTCACATTGACCACGGTAAAACCACTTTATCTGATAACCTTTTAGCAGGTGCAGGAATGATTTCCGAAGAACTTGCTGGTGATCAAAGATTCTTAGATTTTGATGAACAAGAACAAGCACGTGGTATTACTATCGATGCAGCTAACGTATCTATGGTACACGATTATAAAGAAAAAGAATACTTAATCAACTTAATCGATACCCCTGGTCACGTTGACTTCGGTGGGGACGTAACTCGTGCTATGAGAGCTGTTGACGGTGCAGTAGTTGTTGTTTGTGCTGTAGAAGGTATCATGCCTCAGACTGAAACAGTATTCAGACAAGCTTTAAAAGAAAATGTTAAACCAGTTTTATTTATTAACAAAGTTGACAGATTAATCAACGAGTTAAAATTAGAACCTGAAGAATTACAAAACAGATTCATTAAAATTTTCATGGAAGCTAACAAATTAATCAAAAACATGGCTCCTGAAGATAAAAAAGATGAATGGGCTTTA
>NZ_JAZRJY010000051.1:0-2302 GCF_045646045.1 Methanobrevibacter sp.
TTAAATGGTAAGGTATCTTGTTTATTTATAATGGTAAATTGTTTGAGTCCACTATCAAAATGAAAGGGTTGATGATAATTTGTTGTCAACGGTTCATCAAGTTGAAAAATAAGATGCTCTCTTTCTTCCTTACATGCTATACTGATATGAAAATGACTATTTAAATAAGATGCCAAACGTTCAGCAGGCATATGATAATCGTCTAGGCATTTCCCCATGGTGGAGTACTGCACATTTGAATGCTTATGTAGCAAATAGCAATTACTTTGGAAAAAGTACTGAAATTGCTCAGCAAGCTCAGGCAAACAAAAGAAGAGATCTTTCATGAGCAACTTTTCACCATCCAAATGTTTCACGTGGAACATTTTGGAAGACATATATGAAAATAGACCATTTCGCTGAATCTTTATTTCATCTTGTAAAAATTCATATTGTTGTTTTTTTCTTTTTCTAGTTGTAACACCGTGTGCCAGTAATGTAGATGAACTTGGGTAGTATGGGTCTAGTGAAAGTAGACATGCTTTAATAAGCTGGATATATCCATAAAAAAGGAGAACAGGCTGTATTTCTAATGAAACAAGGTTTGCCTCCTTATAATAAATTTCGGCGCTTTTTAAATAGTGAATAAAGACCGGTGCATTCTGAAAGCTTTTTATTTTACTATCAGGTAAAGAATCTCTCATATAATAGGTATGTAAATAGTTTTGTGTTGTTGAGGCAGAATAAAACATGGATAATGAGTCCCAAGTGTTTGTTGTAAAGTTCATATAATCTCCCTTTTAATTATTTGAAAAAATAAACATATTGCAACTTCCTTGACAGTATTTTAACCAATTGATAACCTACTAATAATATTTTCAACAGGAGGGCTTAAAAAGATGTGGGAAAATAAGTTCGTTAAAGAAGGATTAACTTTTGATGATGTATTGTTAATCCCAGCAAAATCAGAGGTACTACCTAAAGATGTAAGCATGACTGTTAATTTAACAGACACACTTAAGCTTAATATACCAATTATCAGTGCGGGTATGGATACTGTTACAGAAGCTGAAATGGCAATTGCTATGGCACGTCAGGGCGGAATGGGTATCATCCATAAGAATATGACGATTGAACAGCAGGCTGAACAAGTTGATAAAGTAAAACGCTCTGAAAGTGGTGTAATCACAGACCCGTTCTTTTTAACTCCTGAACATCAAGTGTTTGATGCTGAACATTTAATGGGCAAGTACAGAATTTCGGGAGTACCGATTGTTAATAACAATGAAGAGCAGAAATTAGTTGGTATTATTACAAATCGTGATCTACGATTCATTGCAGATTATTCTATGCGTATTTCTGATGTAATGACAAAGGAAGAGTTGGTTACTGCTCCAGTTGGAACAACTCTAGAGCAAGCTGAAAAGATTTTACAGAAATATAAAATTGAAAAATTGCCCCTTGTTGACCAAAATGGCGTATTAAAAGGGCTTATCACAATTAAAGATATTGAAAAAGTAATTGAGTTTCCTAACTCTGCTAAAGATAGCCAAGGAAGATTGTTAGTAGGTGCAGCTGTCGGTGTAACTAAAGATACAATGCGACGCGTTGAAAAGCTTGTAAAATCAAACGTTGATGCTATTGTTATTGATACAGCACATGGTCATTCTGCAGGGGTTATTAATGTAGTAAAGGAAGTACGACAAGCTTTTCCTAAACTAAATATTATTGCTGGTAATGTAGCGACTGCAGAAGCGACAAGAGCACTTATCGAAGCTGGTGCGGATGTTGTGAAAGTTGGTATTGGACCAGGGTCTATTTGTACAACTCGTGTAGTGGCAGGTGTTGGTGTGCCGCAAATAACAGCTATTTATGACTGTGCAACAGAAGCGCGTAAAATGGGCAAGACGATCATTGCTGACGGTGGTATTAAATATTCTGGAGACATTGTGAAAGCATTGGCTGCAGGCGGACATGTTGTTATGCTAGGAAGCTTATTGGCAGGTGTTAGTGAAGCCCCTGGGGAAACTGAAATATTCCAAGGAAGAAGATTCAAGGTTTACCGAGGTATGGGATCTGTGGCTGCTATGGAAAAGGGTTCAAAAGACCGTTATTTCCAAGAAGACAACAAAAAGTTCGTTCCAGAAGGTATTGAAGGGCGTCTCCCATATAAAGGGCCTTTAGCTGATACTTTGTATCAATTAACAGGTGGTATACGTTCAGGTATGGGTTATTGTGGAACAGCTAACCTACAAGATTTAAGAGAAAATGCTCAATTTGTACGAATGACAGGTGCAGGCTTAAAAGAAAGTCATCCACATGA
>NZ_JAZRJY010000052.1:0-2060 GCF_045646045.1 Methanobrevibacter sp.
ATTAACAAAGTTGACAGATTAATCAACGAGTTAAAATTAGAACCTGAAGAATTACAAAACAGATTCATTAAAATTTTCATGGAAGCTAACAAATTAATCAAAAACATGGCTCCTGAAGATAAAAAAGATGAATGGGCTTTAGACTTCACTAATGGTAGTGTTGCATTCGGTTCAGCATATCACAACTGGGCTATTAATGTTCCAACCATGCAAGAAACTGGTGTTAACTTTAAAGACATCATTGATTATTGTAATGCTGAAAACGAAAAAGAATTAGCTCAAAAAGTACCTTTATCTGATGTATTATTAGGTATGGTAGTAGAACACTTACCTTCCCCTAAAGAAGCTCAAATTTACAGAGTTCCTAATATCTGGGATGGAGATCCTGATTCTCCTGCTGGAAAATGTATGGTTGAAACTTCCCCAGACGGACCTTTAGCAGTAATGGTTACCAATGTATCTGTAGATAAACATGCAGGTGAAATTGCAACCGGTAGGGTTTATGGAGGAGCTATTGAAAAAGGTACAGAAGTATATCTTGTTGGTTCTCACGGTAAATCCAGAGTACAACAAGTGGGTGTATACTTCGGTCCTGAAAGAGTTAACACTGATAAAGTTCCTGCAGGTAACATTGTATATGTTGCTGGTGCAAAAGGGGCTATTGCAGGGGAAACTCTCTGTTCACCTGAAGACAAAATTAAAGAGTTTGAAGGTTTAGAACACATTTCAGAACCTGTAGTTACTGTAGCTGTTGAAGCTAAAAATACTAAAGACTTACCTAAACTTATTGAAGTATTAAGACAAGTTGGTAAAGAAGACCCTACTGTTAAAATTGATATTAATGAAGAAACTGGAGAACACTTAGTATCAGGTATGGGTGAACTTCACTTAGAAGTTATTGGTTACAGAATTGGAGAAAAAGGTGTAGACATTACAACTTCCGAACCTATTGTTGTATACAGAGAAACTGTAAGAAAACTTTCCCCTCAAGTTGAAGGTAAATCTCCAAACAAACATAACAGATTCTACATAACTGTTGAACCTTTAGAACAATCTATCTTTGATGCTATCCAAGATGGTGACTTAAAAGAAGGTAGAGTTAAAGGTAAAGAAGTAGCTAATGACTTCATGGAATATGGTTTAGAAAAAGAAGAAGCTAGAAGAGTTTGGGCAGTTCACAACAGAAGTTTATTCCTTAACATGACTCGTGGTATTCAATACTTAGATGAAGTTAAAGAATTATTACTCGAAGGTTTCGAATCCACTCTTGAAAGTGGTCCTTTAGGTGAAGAAATCTGTATGGGATTAAAATTCAAACTCCACGATGCAAAACTTCACGAAGACGCAGTTCACAGAGGACCTGCACAAGTTTTACCTGCTATCAGAAACGCAATTTTAGGAGCTATGACTCTTGCAGAACCTTCATTACTCGAACCTATGCAAAAAGTAGTTATTGACACTCCAAACGATTACATGGGTGCATGTACTCGTGAAATCCAAAACAGAAGAGGTCAAATTGTTGACATGGGTCAAGAAGGAGATATGGCAAGAATCGAATCCAAAGTTCCTGTAGCAGAAATGTTTGGTTTCGCTGGTGATATCAGATCTGCAGCAGAAGGTAGATGTTTATGGTCTACTGAGATTGCAGGATTTGAACCACTCCCACGTGAAATGCAAGCTCAAATTGTGAGAGAAATCAGACAAAGAAAAGGTTTATCTCCAGAACCGTTCCCTACAAGTCACTATTTAGGAGACGTATAAATTTAAAAATTAAAATTTAATTTTTTATTTTTTTATATTTTTTATAAAAAATTCATGAAAAAACATTATCTATTTATATGTTAAAATATAAATTAAATTTAAGCTAACATTTAAGCTTACTAATGTTTGTTAATATATATTTAAAATGAGGTATTATAATGGCAAAAGAAAAAGAACATCTTAACTTAGCATTTATTGGACACGTTGACCACGGAAAATCCACTTTAGTTGGACACTTATTATTAAAAGCTGGTGCAATCGCTGAACAACAATTAGATGACGGAGAAAACAAATTCAGA
>NZ_JAZRJY010000053.1:0-2562 GCF_045646045.1 Methanobrevibacter sp.
AACGAATGGTTAGGTGCAATTGATGTTATACTTCACGGAACTACTCATTCAATATATGACCACAATTATGGTGGGGGTTTTGTTTTAAAAGAACTTTTAGAAGGCAAAACAATTGATGTGAGAGTTGAAAGCGTTGAAGGCAAAACTATTGAAAACACAATAACTATAGAGGATATTGGAAGAGGCCAAATTATAGGGACTAGAATGGCATTTAAAAATTATACTGCTTTTGTTAATACTTATAACGAACCAATTAATTCTATTTTTTCCGCAATTCCATTAGAAGGAAATCTTTCTGGTTTAACATTTTCAGGATGTGGTGATTTGAATCCATTGCAAAATGATATTCCACACAATGTAATAAAAACTGGAACCAGATTTTTATTCAATGGAGCTGAAGGGTATGTTTTAGGTGACGGTACACGTTCTAGTGCTGAAAAACCGAATTTAATGTTGGCTGCTGATTATAAGCAGATGGATCCATATTATCTTGGAGGATATAAAACTGGTCAGGGCGGTGAAGTTTATGATACTGTGGCTATACCTATTCCAGTTTTAAATGAGGAAATCTATAATAATTTGCTCATCACGGATGAAAACATTAAATTGCCATTGGCAGAAATCAAGGGTCGTCATTTACCATTAGGTGAAACCAACTACAAAGAAATGTGGGAAGGCTATGATTTAAGACCACAATATGACAAATCAAAATGTTCAAAATGTGATTCATGTACTATTGAAGAGATTTGTCCAACAAAGGCATTTTCAAATGAAAGATTGGATTTGACAAGATGCTTTGGATGTGGATTATGTGCTCACTTCTGTAAGAATGATGCATTTGACATGAATACCGGTGATGTTGATTTGGAAATCAATGACAAATTAGTCAACGTGCCAATTATCTGTAGACAATCTGATAGATTAAGAGGAAATAAATTATCTAATCAGTTGAAAAAGTTAATTGAAACACAGGAATTTACTTTGTAGCGAGGTGGTTTTAATGACTACTCAACAAAAGATTAATGACGCACCCATTAATTTTGCAGAAGATATAATAGCTAATGTAAAGAATACTAGGGATGATGGTGTCTTGAAATGTGTGCAATGTGGTTTATGCACTTCCACATGTCCTGCAGCACGCCATTCAGAATATAATCCTAGAGAAATCATTGAAAAAGTTCTTGGCGGTGATGAAACAATAATGCATGAAGATTATTTATGGAATTGTTTTTATTGTTATACTTGTCATAGTGTATGTCCGGTTGGGAACAGTGTTTGTGAAGTAAATCAAATATTAAAACAGTTTGCAATAAATCAAGGTATAGGATGGGATAAGCTTTATGAATATCTTGGATTTGCGGACTCATATTTTGATGCTGCAATAGGGGCAATCCCTGAAATATTTTTTGAAGATATTGCAAAAGATGTCCCCGGATGGGAAGAGATTAGATTTGAAAAATTGGAAGAAAATAGGGATAAATTAAATCTTTATCCGCCATTAATGCCTCCAGAAGATGTAATTGATGAAGTTAGTTTAATTTTAACAATTACTGGATTTAAGCAAAGAATGGAAAATATTAGAAAATCACAAGAAGAGGAGGCCAATAAATGAAAGATATTCCAAATAAAAATCTCCTTCTGTTTAGAAGTTGTCTTGTAAGTGTAGAGTATCCGGGCATTGAATCCTCAACTAAATATGTTTTTGAAAAGTTAGGTATTGATTATGGCATTTCAGAAAAACAGACCTGTTGTACTGGATTAGGGCATTATTCTGATGTTTTTGATCAAGTTTCAACAACTGCAATTGGTGCACGTAATTTTAAAGTTGCTCAAAATCTTGGAAGGCCTAATCTTGTAATGATGTGCGCTACATGCTATGCAATTAACAAAAAATCCGTTAAGTTATTAAATAATAAAGATGACTTACGGGATGAAATCAATACTTTATTTGAAGAAAATGGTTTGGATCATTTAAAATATGAAAAGAATGATTTGACACCTACAGAAAATATATTTCATTTTGTAGATATTTTATATGGTAAAAAAGATGAAATTAAAAAGCATATTAAATATGATTTAAGCCAATACAAGATAGCTACCCACCATGGGTGTCATTACTGCAAAGTTCATTATGAAGATACTATTGCGGGTGTAAGAGATCCGAATATAATTGATGAACTCATTGAAGCATGCGGATGCAAAACAATTGGATGGTATGATCATAAGAGAGCATCATGCGGTACAGGATTTAGACAAAGATATTCTAATCCAGATTTATCATTTACAGCTACAGCAGATAAAATGAATTCACTTAAGGATGAAGGTGTAGAAATTGTAGTGCATTTATGTCCTAATTGCCATATACAATTTGACAGATACCAACCATTAATCTCTAAAAGGGAAGGCAGGGAATTTAAAGCTATTCACTTGAATATTTCCCAATTCATTGCTATTGCAATGGGTGCTGATTGGGAGAGTGTTGTCGGTGTTCAGGCACACACTTCCAAAATCGATTCTGTGATTACAGAATTAAAGGAGGTTGAATCATGAGTGGAGATTTGA
>NZ_JAZRJY010000054.1:0-4530 GCF_045646045.1 Methanobrevibacter sp.
GGAGGATTTGGCATAAATCCTGAAAATTTTCATGAGCAAATCCATTTGCAGTCAAAATCAATAATATGGTTCTGTAGTCTATTTCATCATCAATAGATTCAATATTGATTCCGGTTTGTTTCTGCTTAAAAATTTCAGCCATGACATCATGGATTTTTTCTTTTGCATTACCATTTATCTGTCTGAGTTTGTCTATATTGAATCTGTAATAATTCATATAATATTTTTCAATAAGTTCATCGTATATTTCTTCCTTATTTGAAAAATAGTGATATATTCCACCAATTGCAATTCCGGAGGATGCACTTATTTCTCTAATAGAAATGAGAGAGTCTTGTTTTTCTATCATTAATTTTAAAGTATTTTCTAAAATTAACTGTTTTGTATTCATACATTAAACAATTTATATTTTATAGTTATTAAATGATATAGAGAACGAACGTTCGGTTGAAGTGTAAAATTAATTTTAAGAACAAACGTTTTGTTATATTGGAAAATAAAAACTAAATTTATAGTTTTAATTCCTCAAACAACAATAAGTTTATAAAACAATAAACTGAGAAATATTATTGAGTAAATTTTTTGAATGAATATTCTATAATTACTTACAAATTTGAGGTATTTTAAAATGAAGAAAAAAACGATAGGGATATTGCTGATAATCCTTGTATTGTTTATAAGTATTGGCGCAATTTCAGCGGCTGATGCTAATGAAACATTAATGGAAGAAGTCAGCGATACCGAGATAGCAGCAACTTCTGTTGCTGTTGATGAAGACAACGCTATTTCGCCGGAGAGTGAAAGTGGCGGAGATGTTGAAATTAATGTAACTGATAGTCGAGATGAAAAATCAATTTCGAATGAGGTGAAGGTAACTTCCAAATCAAATGAGGTGCTTTCCGCTTCAAACGATGATGTGCTTAAAGCATCATACGGCTGTTTTTTATATGCTGGAACCTGGTACGAAGATTTGGATGATGCTGTTGATGAAGCTTGTGATAATAATGGAGGAACAATATTAATTAGAGGCGGCACATACGGTTCCGATTCGGACGATAGAGGAATTACAATTAGTGATGGAGTATATTTAACATTTGCCCCCTATGATTCAGGAGCAGTTATTTTTGATGGAAGCAATAATGCTAATTGGTTCTTTAGTATAAATGATAAAAATGCACACGTTACATTCAACAGTATAACCTTTAGAAATGGAGGTGCATTTCAGGGCGGTGCTATTGAAATTGATGAAGGGTATTTGACCGTGAACAACTGTATATTTGAAAATAATAAAGCTTTTACGAATTTAGCTGGAGGTTATGGCTGGGGTGGAGCCATATTTATTGATGATGATTCATGTTCACTCATAGCCAGAAATTGCCGGTTCATAAACAATAAAGCAGCATCCGGAGGAGGAGCCGTCTGTATTGAAGGTTCTGGATCCAGTGCCTCATTTGAATACTGTTATTTTGAGGGCAATAAAGTGGGTGATGATGTTAACGACGCTCATAATAAAGATGGAGGAACCCATTCATTTTACTATTGTGATTTTAAAGGAAGCATAGATGGAGACTTTGATTATGAGGTAGATTATGCAGAAAGATCAGTTACAATGACTCCTGATGTGAATGATGATGTTAACTATGCTGTTTTATATAAAAATGGTAATTTCTATGATAGACAAGCTTGTAACGGTAATGGAATCGATACTGCAACTTTCACTGAATTGGAAGAGGGTTCCTATACCATTTACATGATGAAAAATGAGGAAAAAAGATATAGTTATCCTAAAACTACTTTTAGGATTATAAATGGTTCTTTTATTTTAAATGGCACTGAAGTATTTGAAAATTTAAGTGCTGCCGTAAATGCCATTCCTAATGGTGGGTCTGGTGTAATTACTGTTGCAATGGGAACTTATACTGAAGCTGAAAATTTTAATGTAGTTATTGAAAATAAAAATGTCACAATTAGACCTAAAGATAATTCTTATGAGTCCGTCATTTTTTCAGCAGATTCTCAAAGTTATTTGTTACAACTAAACCGAAATTCTCAACTTATTATGGAAGATATAATTATAACCGGTCACTTTTCAACAGCGGCATTATACTTCTATGAGTATGCGGAGAGTATCATTTCAAATTGTGAATTTAATAATATTACAACTAATGGGATTTATTATATCAGTGGTTCTAACAAGGAACCTGGACGCCCGATTTATGCGAGGTATTCAAATTTAACACTGAATGATTGTACTTTTGAATCAAATAGCCATGTAGAATTTAGTTCTAAAAGCAATGTAATTATAGATGATTGTACTTTCACTTCCAATTCTGCAAATTATGGTGGTGCCATTTATGCTGATAGTAATTCAAATTTAACTGTAACTGGCTCAAAATTTACCTTAAATGAAGGCTCCTTTAGTGGAGGAGCAATATCTGCCAGCAATCTTAAGGTCTCTGATAGTGAATTTACATTAAACTCTGCTGCTTGGGGAGGAGCAGTTTATATAGGATATGGTACCAGTATCCTAAACATTACTGACAGTGTTTTTGATTCCAATAATGCAAACATGTATAGAAACATATATGCATCCCCACAAGTGGAATATGATTTAAAGTATAATGAATATGATTTGAAGTTTAAAATAAATGCAAATGATGGTTCATATGGTAGTGAATATATTCTTGAGGGCACTTTTGATTGGGGTTGTAATTTAAATGAAAATTATACTCTTTTAGCCGGAGTTTTAGATGATGAAACTCTATTCGGAGATGTTATTAACTTTGAAAGTACTAAATTTAAAATAAACCTAGGCATGCTGTCTGGGGGAACACATGAAATCATAATGCCGGGATTGAATACTCAAAGAGATAGTGTGGATTATTTCTATGGCCATGACTATTATTCTGATTTATGGGGAAATGAATTCTATTTAAATGAGACAGGATATGCAAAAATATTTATTGATAAAGCAAGAACAATATTAAATCTTGAAGTAAATAATGTATTAATACCTGAAACACCTGTTTTAAATGTTAGTGCTAATTTTGATTACAATTACACTATTTTTGTTGGAAATAAATATTATCAGCTTGAAGTTGTAAACGGTAAAGGAAGCATGCCGCTGCCAGGCCTTGATTTAGGAAATCATACAGTTGTTGCTATGCGCGATGCTGATGAAAACTTTTATCTTGCTATGAATTTCACAACATTTACAATTTCTAAAACCTACAGCAACTTCCTCGTCGTAAGTACAAATGTGGAATATGATACTTTAGCTGAAGCTGTAGCCAATTCCGGTGATGAAGATACAATATATATTAAAAATGGCACATATAACGACGCAAAAGTAGTAATATCCAATAAGACTTTAGATATTATTGCACTGGAAACTGTGGTCTTTGATGCGCAGGGCGGCGATGCGAATTTCATAATAGTCAGTGAAAATGCTGAAGTCTATATTTATGGTATAACATTCAGAGGACTTCACAACAGAAATACAAATTATGGAGCTATAGTCAATCACGGAGATCTTTCACTGGATTCATGTAATTTTACAGACAATAAGATTACAAAAACATCCTTTGCCGGAAACGGTGGAGCAGCCATATTTAGTGACGGAGAATCTTTAGAAATTGACAACTGTAATTTCATAAATAATGTCGCTCCTTTAAAAGTAAGTACTGCAGCAGTCACATCCTTAGGTTATGAAGATATTTCAATCACAGATTCCAAATTCATAAACAACACTGCACGTGAAGGAGGAGCAGTTCACTTTAAAAACATATCCCAATTTGAACCAGCAATCCTTTCATGTGATTTTGAACAGAATACTGCTGTTAAAGGATCTGCAATATATATTGGAAACAATTCCAGATATGCATCTGTAAGCCTATCTAATTTCGTGAAAAACAATATCAAAAATAGTTTAGGAGAAAAAACTCAACTCGAAGGTGGAGTAATATATGTCAATGCCAACACTACTGAAGTAACCGTGGATATTAGCCTATCCAATTTTGAAAACAACTCCAACAAGGATGTAGACGGAGGAGTCTTATGTCTTGACGGAAGTTCAAATGCATACATTGACAGCTGTGTCTTCAATAACAATAGCGGTAAGTTGGGTTCTGCAATTTTAATCAAAAACCCATATAATAAAAAGCTTTCATTAATTGTAGACGGCAGTAACTTTGTAAATAACCATGCAACCACCGGAGCCATTGCAACCTCCCCTAAAGTTACAGCACTACTTGACGAGTGTATTTTTATGAATAACACTGGAGAGAACAGACATATATACAGCAATGGATTTACCGTGGCTCATGATACTGTTTTTGAAGTTATCGACGCTAGCTTAAAAGCACCAACTGTTTCATATGGCAATAACTCAGTAATCAAAGGTACAGCAGATCCTGGTGTCAATATCTACACATTAGCAAACTTAACCGTTGATGGTGAAAATGTCACTGCAGAAATTAAAAACAATGCATTTACCTATAATGCAGGTGTATTGAATCATGGAAAACATAC
>NZ_JAZRJY010000055.1:0-14267 GCF_045646045.1 Methanobrevibacter sp.
GATTTCATAAGAAAACACATCATCAATCACTTCCACAGATATGTACAGCACTTAGATGATGAAAATATTGAGAAAACATCAAACAAAGTCGAAAATTACTACCGACAAACTAATCCAGAAATAATAAAGAAATTATACAAGACTAAAAATGGAATTCTAACATTTTTAGACTATCAAATGAAAAATTGGACTGAAAAACATCTAAAAATAAAATAGGCCTATAAAATTTTACAGACTCAAAAAAAAGAAAAACTATTTTACATAAGTAAAATAGTTCAAATTTTTTAGTCCAATTCATTAATGGATGTTCCTTTAGTTTCAGGAAATACCCAAATCCAAAGACCAACCAATATTGCAAATATTGAAGCTATAGCAATTCCATAACTCAAATCAAAGTATGTTGCAACAAGAGTTATGGTTATAGGGGTGAGGAATTGCGCTCCACGTGCAAGATTGAATACCGTACCAACACCAGTATTTCTGATTTTTGTTGGAAACAGTTCTGAAAACAGTGACCCGAATCCTCCAAAGAATCCTGTTCCAAATCCTGTCAAGAACATGAATACAAATATTAAATCATGAATTGCAGCAATCTGATTCCAGCAAATTGTAATCATGGCTATACTTATACCCATAATGAAACTGTAAATGGTAAATGCAGGACGTCTTCCAAGCCTATCGGCCACATAACCGAAAGTGGTATAACCTGTAAAATCACCGCATTGAATTAATACAACACCAAATGTTGTGCCGACAGCTGCCAAGCCTCTTTCCTGTGCAAGGTATGTTGGAAGCCAGGAATATGTATACCAATAAGCGGACATACCGAATCCGCATAATATCAGACAAAGAAGGAATATTTTTCTATATTCTCTTGAAAATAATTCTTTAAATTCCTGGAGAGGATGTTTGTTTTTGAACTGATCTTTATTTTGAAGCCATACATCGGATTCCTTAAGATGTCTCCTAATGCGGATGACACTAAGTGCAGGAAGAACTGAAACCAAAAATGTCAATCTCCAACCGATGATTGGACATACTAATCCACCCACTATTGCAGCTAAAATCACACCAACCGGCGCTCCAGATTGCATGAAAGCTCCAAATTTTGCCCTTAATTTATCAGGAAATGTTTCGTTAATGTAAATCTGACCGGTAGCCCATTCTCCACCAACACCCAATCCTGTAATGAATCTAAATATTATTAATGAATAGAAAGACCATGAAAAGGCAGATAACATAGTACCTATGGAATATATGATGATTGTCCATTGCAATACTCTTTTACGACCATATTTATCGCCCAATGCTCCAAAAATAATACCTCCAAAACCAGTGGCAAACAACGATATGCCCAGACATAAAGAGAGCATTTCAGCGGAAAAATGAAGGTCAGCCTGAAGATAGGATACTAAAAATGTAAACAGCATCAAATCGTAGAAATCAAAAACCCATCCTGCCCAGCTCAAACCGAAAATCCTGTAATGGTCTTTGGTTAGTTTTGTTTCTTCATTCATCAGCATAATTATACAACCCATAACCTATTTGATTTTAAATGAAATTTAGTCATCTAATTAATATTAAGTTTTATATGATATTTAAAAATATTTAAATAATTTAATTGAATATTCATTTTTGCTAAATATTCAATTGTATTGATTATTTAAGTTAAATGGGAAAAAATGAATCCATAAGTCAAATTTTTACACCCCCATTAAATTGAAAATATGCTTTAACATGAAAAAATAATTTGAACCATAAATAAATATAACATTTAAAACTATTAAATTACATAATTATAACCTAGTAGGCGATTAAATGATAAGTGATAATATTAAAAAAGGAATTCAACGAGCACCGCACAGGTCTCTTTTGAGAGCTTGTGGCCTTGAAGATGATGATTTTAAAAAACCGTTCATTGGAATAGCTAACAGTTTTACCGATATTGTTCCGGGACATATTCATCTCAGAGACCTTGTTGAATTTGTAAAAGAAGGAATTATAGCTGCCGGTGGAGTTCCATTCGAATTTGACACCATGGCCATTTGTGACGGAATCAGTATGAACCATGAAGGAATGAAGTATTCCCTTCCTTCCAGAGAAATTATAGCTGCTACAGTTGAAAGTATGACTAAAGGACATGCTTTTGACGGATTGGTATTAATTCCAAGCTGTGATAAAGTTGTTCCTGGTATGATTATGGGTGCATGCCGTGTAAACATCCCAAGTATTGTTGTTACAGGGGGCCCTATGGCTGCAGGTAATTATAAAGGAAAAAATGCTGATTTAATTACTGTTTTTGAAGCTGTCGGTGAGCACTCCGCAAGAAAAATAACCGAAGAGGAAGTATATGAAATGGAAAAATGTGCCTGTCCGGGACCGGGCAGCTGTTCAGGATTATTTACAGCAAATACGATGGCATGTATTACCGAAACACTAGGTTTGTCTCTTCCATTATGTGCTACAACTCATGCAGATACTGAAGAAAATAATCAGATGGCATTTGAATCAGGAAAACAGATTATTGAACTTGTAGAAAAGGACATTAAGCCATCCGACATATTAACTCAGGAAGCCTTTAACAATGCTATTGCAATTGACATGGCTTTAGGAGGATCATCAAACACTGCTTTGCACATTCCCGCTATTGCCAGTGAAGTTGAAGGTGTTGATGTTGATTTGGAATTATTCGATAAAATCAGCCGTGAAGTTCCCCACATTGCATTAATTTCACCTGCAGGTGAAGACAGCATGATGGACTTGCATTTGGCAGGAGGAATTCCTGCAGTATTGAAAACACTGGATGACAAAATTGATAATACTCCATTAACAGTCACCGGTAAAAGCATAGGAGAAAACCTTGAAAATGTTGAAAATAAAAATACTGATGTTATTCGTCCATTAGATAATCCTGTTCATGAAGATGGTGGAATAGCTATTCTTAAAGGTAATATTGCTCCAAATGGTAGTGTTGTTAAAAAAGGTGCAGTTGCAGAAGAATTAATGCATCTTAAAGGACCTGCAAAAGTTTATCATTCTGAAGAAGAAGTAACACAGGCAATATTCAATCATGAAATAGAAGAAAGAGATATTGTTGTTATTATCTATGAAGGTCCTAAAGGCGGTCCTGGAATGAGGGAAATGTTAAACGCTACTTCTGCACTTGCAGGAATGGGAATTAAAGATGTAGGTCTTATTACTGACGGAAGATTTTCAGGCGGAACACGTGGCCCATGTATCGGACATGTATCACCTGAAGCAATGGCATCAGGACCTATTGCAGCCGTCAAGAACGGAGACATAATTGAAATTGACATTAACAACAGATCCATTAACGTCGAATTAAGTGATGAAGAAATAGCTCAAAGACTGGAAAATGTAAAACACCCTGAAAGCGATGTTGACGGCTGGTTAAGCATATACCAAAAATTGGTTCAATCTGCAGACAGCGGAGCTATCTTAAGGTAGTGTTAAAATGGAAATATTAAAATACTCAGAAATTGACTTGGCTGAAACAATAAAAAGATCAGAACAGGATGTAAATAATGTCCTGGATACGGTATCTGAGATTTTAAACAATGTTAAAGATAATGGCGATAATGCAGTAAAATCCTACACCGAGAAATTTGATGGAGTTTTGGTTGATGAATTAAAAGTGTCTGAAAGTGAAATAAAAGAGGCTTATGACACTTTGGATGATTCCCTATTGGCTGCGTTAAAGCAAGCTGCGGCAAACATTGAAAAATTCCACAAAAAGCAAATACCTGAAGAATGGGAAATGGAAGTTAATCCCGGAATTACTGCCGGACAAATCGTAAGGCCAATAAACTCTGCAGGATGTTATATTCCCGGAGGCAGAGCAGCTTATCCGTCTTCAATATTAATGACAGTTATCCCTGCCAAAATTGCGGGAGTTGAAAAAGTAATATGTGTCACTCCTCCTCAAAAAGACGGGAAAATCCTTGATGCAATTCTTGTAGCTGCAGATATTGCCGGTGCTGATGAAATCTATAAGGTAGGAGGAGCACAGGCAATCGGAGCTCTGGCCTATGGAACTGAATCCATCCCTAAAGTCGAAAAAATAGTAGGTCCAGGTAATATTTTCGTAACTGCAGCTAAAAAATTGGTTTACGGTCAGGTAGATATTGAATTTCCGGCAGGCCCTTCTGAAGTATTGATTCTTGCCGATGAAAGTGCGGAACCTGAATTTTTAGCAACTGACATTTTGGCACAGGCAGAACATGACCCTAATGCATCATGTTTTTTAGTGACTGATTCAAAAGATTTGGCTGAAAAAACTAATGAATTCGTTTTAAAACTAACTGAAATCGCCCCTAGACGTGAAATTATTGAAGAATCATTGTCCAAAAGTGGAAAAATTATTATCACTGACACATTTGAAGAAGCAGTTTACGTTACAAACGAATATGCTCCGGAACATTTAATCATATCTACAAAAGATGACGATGAAACACTATCACAAATCAATAATGCCGGATCAATATTTTTAGGTCAATACTCACCTGTAGCTGCCGGAGATTATGGATCAGGTACAAATCACGTATTGCCGACCGGCGGTGGGGCTAAAATGTATTCAGGCCTTTCAACCGAAGCCTTTATCAAAAAGCCTACAGTTCAAAGAATTACAAAAGAAGGTTTGGGTGAACTTGCAAAAACTTCAGTTCCAATAGCTGAATATGAAGGATTCTTTGCTCACTCAGATTCATTTAAAAGAAGATTGGAAAAATAATTTTCTATCTTCAACTTTTTTTATTAAGAAGAACTTATTTTACTTTAAAAAAAATAGAAAAAGTGATAAAAATCACTTTAAACATTTACAGATGCCGGTAGGTTATGAGTGTTTCCATAATCTATTAATATACTTACACAGATATCCAACATTCTTGATGGAGAAATATCAGGGACTCCTCCCGTGTAAATACCAACATAATTTGGAACAGCACCATTACTTTCAATCCATGATGAGAATCTGTTTGACATGTCTACATAGTTTGTACGTGCAATACTTTGTGAATAGTCACGTCCACTTGGATGAGGAGCATATCCGGGATTTCCGACAGATATTGTTGCATCAGGATGTCCGCTACCAATTTGAGAAATGGATTTAGTTAAAATATACAAACATTGTGCCTTTGATAAAGAAAGTGATTTGAAATTGACTGGGAAATTGCCGCCGGAATTTCTAATAACCTGAGCCAATGCAGGAGATTCACTTACTGGAAAACTGTCTAATGAAACGGCGGAAGCACCTGAACCGGATGAACTGGAACTTTGCTGTGGTGCCTGATTAGCACTATTGGCACTTTGGGAATTATTATTAAATAAACCAGTACCAAAACCTACAAACACAACGGCTAAAATAACAATTGCTGCAATCAAAACAGCGATTATAATCTTTTTATTTCTGTCATCATCGTTTTGTGTAGTGTTAACAGGTTTTGGAGTATTAACATCACCAGTATTTGATTTAATTTGACTTCCACAATGTTTACAAAATTTTGAACCATCTTTTATTTCTTCCCCACATTTAGGACAAAACATAAAAAATACCTCATTTAAATTACAATAGACTCTATATTTTTTATATTTAAAATATTTTTTTAACCAATTAATGAAACTGAAAAATTTTAGTCTGTAAAATTTCACAAGAAGTCTTTTTTAAAGGAATTTACCAACTATGAAAAGTCTGCAAGCAAGTACTTGCATTCAATTATCTTTAAATTAGATTAAAAGAAATAACAATATTTAAACAAGAAAATGGAGGATAAATTTTGATATTCAAATCAAAAATAGGAATATTTATAATTTCAATTTTATTTTTAATGATGTGTATGTCCTCCGTTAGTGCGGGCGATACAGATAATTTAAATTTTCACGATGTATCCAAATCAAACATGACAAACATATATGGATACGGCGGTTTTGACGAATTAAATTCAGACATTCAGAATCTGGAGCCTGGAGACATTTATGATATACAAAAAGATTATACATACAATGAAAAACACAATACATGCTATGAAAAGGGTATTTTAATAAATACTGATAACATCACCATCAACGGTAACAATCACGTGATTGACGGCGGCGGCCTTTCCGCATTATTTACAATCAACGGAAACAATGTTAAAATATTCAATTTAACATTCACCAATTCCAAGGACACCTTTATAACTACCTATTTCGACTACAAATATGTGGACAGTCCAATAACATGGAACGGAAATAACGGTACAATTTCCGGCAGCGAATTTATAGGAAACAGTGCAGTTAACGGTGGAGCAATAACATGGACCGGAGATAACGGGAACATTTACGACTGTAAATTTATGAATAATTCTGCAAGCTGCATTGGCGGTGCACTCTATGTCAGCGGCGCAAACAATACAGTAAGCAATTCAATTTTCTTAGATTCCAATTCCAGATTATCCTGTGAAGCAATATACTATGAACCGAAATGCAAAAATCACAACATTAACTCCTGCAGTTTTGACGGGCTGAATTATGTGAACGGAATTATGGGGGGAGATTACTTCTTTTTATGGAATGCAACTACCGATGTAGCGGGACAAAACGTTGACATCTACCAATATTTGTATTTGAGCATATTCTATAATCAAACAGTCACTTTCAATAATATAATATGTTATAGTATGTGGAATGGAACTGACTTTATCTTGTATTTCAATAAAATCTTTGATAATCAGGATGAATGGATTCAAATCGATCCAACCTATTCAGACTGTCACAGCAGCATTATTTTCACAAAATCATTAAATATAACCAATGATGGAAACCTTAATAGTGTCTATTCATATCTATTTTATAATCTTTATAAAGAAGAATATACCTTAACTGCCAATTACAGGATTTCCGGTCCAAACGCTTATCAGGAAGCAATGAAAAAGAATTCAGATTATGTATTCGGCAAATTCCTCAAATATATAGGAAATTCTCCTGTGAATAAAATATTGAACATTGAATTAAAAAACCAAAAAGGACAATCTGTCAAATGCAAAAACAAATGGAAAGTGGCATCATTAGGTTATGATATAGTGAGCATAGACGGTAACGGTTTAAAAGTCTGCGGCCAATACGAAGATAGACATGAAGACAGATGGGCCTTTGTAGAAGACTGCCAATTAACAGTTTCCAACATGATTATAGAAGGATTCAATGTTGGAATTGAAAACAAAGGAACATGTATCTTAAATAATGTCGTATTCAATAAAAATAAGATGATTTATATCTTAGATAGCGGCTATGGTGGAGGTATTTTAAACTACGGATTATGTATTTGTAACAACTGTTCCTTTACACACAACCGGGCAGACTTTGGAGGAGCAATATGCAATATAGGAATATTGGTTGTAAATACATGTACCTTCGATGATAACAGGGGTTATGAAAAAGGTAATAACATTTTAAATATAAATGATGCTGTTGTAATGATTAACGGATACAGATATGACTCAGGAAAAAATGATAAGATTATTTCAAATCCTTTTGGAAATGAAAGTTGCTATAACGCTTCAGATGCAAAGTTAGTAACCAACTCAAAAATGGACAAAAAATCAAATGTGGGATTTTTTGTAAGCCTGACGCTAATTATTGTAGGTACTTTAGTAATGATTGCCGTTCCTGTAGTTTCATCAATTATCTGTGCTGTTACAACCGTAGCTGCAGGCTCTATTTTTCTAACATTGTCATCAATTGAGGGATACATATTTTTCTTCAGTGGTGCTGCCTTCGTTGGTACCCTACTAACAGTAGATTTGTTAACTGATACAACTGTAATGATTAATTAAAAGGAGTATAATCTCCTTCTTTATTTTTTTCAAAAATTACCCGAAAACTGAATATAATCAACCATCCAACAAGAAATTAAATTCAAAAAGACAAAATTCTACAATGCCCAAATATTAATATAGCTTTTTTCAAAATAATATTAAGGGGAAAAAATGCAAATAGACTATCTAACTATTCTAGAATTTGTTGTGGAAATAATTGTTTTTTTAATTTTAATGGTTGTTTGTAGATTTATTTTTGATAAACTCGAAAATTCATCCTACAAACTATTAAATCCGAGAGAATATTTGCCGGAAGAGGAAGTCCATTCATTAAGGCAAATGTCTTTCCTGATAATGATGGCTTTGCTGTTCATAAGCGTTTTATATAACTTAGTCTATATTGGAAAGGATCTGCTTTCTTTTGTAATATTCGATATTCTCATTTCCCTATATATCGCAACCAAACTGGACAAGAGAACCTGGAAAAACAGAATTTTATTAATATTGTTGATTCCATACGGTTCCCTGACATATTTCCTATTCGGCAAAAGCCTGGTAGGATATATAGCATTAATTCACATCCCAGTATTCATTTACTTTATAAAAGTATATTATGACAAGTTTAGGGAATATACTGAGTCAAACGGTTTGGGAATAGCTATAATTTTATTGTTTACAATAATATTTGTCAGTTTTTTCATAACTCAACTTGCAGAACAGGTTAATCCTTTAAATGCACTGGTCATGGTTTCAAACGCATTTACAAGTAATGGATATGCTGTTTTAGGAACAACCGCCATTGGAAAAATCAACTCAATATTTCTGGTTTGGGGAGGTTACATATTGTCAGGCGTAGGTACCGCAACTCTTGCAGCCGCAATCCTGAAAAAACACCATGATGTTAAAAATAAAGAGTTATATGATAAAATTGATGAACTGGATAAAAAAATTGATAACCTTGAAGAGTTAATCAAAAAGAATAATAATGATGATCAGTCTGATTTATAATCTAATTTTTGTTGTCAATTAATTCTTTCAATTCATTGATTTCCTCGTGCAGTTTTTTATTTTCTTCACGAACAGCCTTCAGCTCATCCATAACTTCACGTGAGTTATCTTCGACTATACTTCTAATATCGTCCGCCATTTCATTTTCATTATTTCCCATTAAACGGTCTGTAAGGTACGAAGACAATGCCGCTGTAATTGTTGAGACAATAAATATTCCAACAATAATCAATAAGATTGTTATTACCCTATCGTTGAATGTCTGTGGGACTATATCACCATAACCTACAGTAGTTAACGTAACAATAACAAAATAAAAGCTATCAAATAAATCATCAGAAGAACCGAACATTATATACAATATTGTAAATATTATCACCGTAAAGAATATTCCGCCGATAATCTTATCTAGATTCGTCTTTTTAATGAATTTTTTAAAGCCATTGAAGAATTTGTTATATAAAATCATTATCCGAAGCAATTTAAAAAACATTATATATCTCAAAATGTTAGCGCCAGGAATAACGGCCGGCAGCAACGCCTCAATAGGTATGGAAGCGATGAATGTTACGATATTTTCCTTATCCTTTAAAAACTCTTTTTTTGAAGGAGCCCTGTAAAACTTAATTATCCATTCTGAGAGAAGAAATATACACACGACAAAATCGAACAGTATAACAACATACGAAAGGTCATCCGGAAGATCCAAAAGAAGACCTGCAGTAATAAATATAATGTCTGCAAAGACTAAAAGATGCAATAGTACAAACAATGTTTTGGAACTTACTTTCATGCCCCTATCTTTCATCAACAAAACACCCGTTTAAAATATATTCAAGAATACAACAACAAGTTAAATGATATCCTAATTTACATTATACTTTTGATTGATAGATACTATGTTTAAGATTATAATTAAACATTACCCTATACGGATTTGGATATTGAATGAAACTAAAGAAAATGTCATTGCACAAATAGAATTTTTAAAAATTTTTTTGAAAAAAACAAGTAGAATTTCCACAAATCCAAAAAATTTTAAAGTCAACGAAAAGTCTTGATATACTGGAATTCTAACATAGTTTTATTAAAGATAAATTATAAAATTAAGTGCATAATGAAAATTTATTTTTATAACCTGAGGTGAATTAATTGCAAGGTTTATTAAATGATTGGAGAAGAAGTAATTACGCTAAAGATACAACTCCAGAAATCGCTGGAGAAGATGTTACAATCATGGGATGGGTTCATGAAATCCGTGATTTAGGTGGAATCATCTTTGTAATCATCCGTGATGTAACCGGTAGAATTCAAATTACAGCACCTTCCAAAAAAGTAGATGCTGAAATATTAGAAGAGTTAAGAGCTTTTAGAAAAGAATCTGTTGTAGCAGTTAAAGGTACTGTTCAGGAAGCTGGAAAAGCACCAAATGGTGTTGAAATTATTCCTAAAGAAATAAAAATCTTAAACTTATCCAACCAACCTTTACCAATGGACCCAACAGAAAAAGTAAAAGCGGAAATTGATACAAGACTTGATTCAAGATTTTTGGACTTAAGAAAAGAAAATGTATCAGCAATCTTTAAAATCAAAGGACAAATGTTCCACACAATAAGAGATTTCTTTTATGAAAATGGATTTTATGAAATTAATACTCCTAAACTCGTAGCTTCAGCTACCGAAGGTGGAACCGAATTATTCCCTATTACTTACTTTGAAAAAGAAGCATTCCTAGGTCAATCCCCCCAATTATACAAACAGATGATGATGGGTAGTGGAATGGATAAAGTATTTGAAATCGGTCAGATTTTCAGAGCAGAAGAGCATGATACTTTAAGACACTTGAACGAAGCTGTTTCCATAGATGCTGAAGCTTCATTTATGGATGATGAAGATATGATGAAAGTCTTAAATGATATGCTTGTTAACGTTATTGCAGACATAAATGAAAACTGTGCTCAGGAATTGGAAATCTTAGGCCATGAATTGCCTGAAGCTGAAGGCGATTTCCCACACGTTACCTATGATGAAGCAGTAGACATCATTAATTCAAAAGGTGTAGAAATGGACTGGGGAGAAGATTTATCCCGTGCAGCTGAAAAAGCATTAGGCGACACTATGGGCGGATTCTACTTCTTAACCAAATGGCCTTCTGCAATCAAACCATTTTATGTAATGCCATTTGAAGATGATGAAAAATATGCGCATGCATTCGATTTAATGTATAATAACTTAGAATTGTCTTCCGGTGCAACCCGTGTTCACCAATACGATTTACTCGTAAAACAAATTGAAGAAAGAGATTTAAACCCGGACGGATTTGGAAGCTACTTGAAAGCATTCGAATATGGAATGCCTCCACATGCCGGTTGGGGAGTAGGTGCTGACAGGTTGACTATGGTACTTACAGGATCTGAAAACATCCGTGAATGTGTACTATTCCCAAGAGACAGACACAGATTAACTCCATAGATAAAATGGAATATGATATAGCTATTATAGGTGGTGGTCCTGCTGGAATAATGGCAGCTATTGCATCCGGCAAGACCTCAAATGTAATATTACTTGAAAAAAATCCTTCATTAGGTAAAAAATTGCTTTTAACCGGTGGAGGAAGATGTAATATTACAAACAATAAACCGCCTAAAAAGCTATTAACTTTTTTTGATGAGAAAAATTTCTTAAAACACTCCTTTTTTACTTTTACAAATGAAGATTTGTATTCTCTTTTTGATTTTGACTTTATAGAAGAAGACAACAACAGAATTTTTCCTGAAAGCGAAAAGTCAATAGATGTCTTAAACGGGCTAAAAAAGCATCTGAAAGATGTTAAAATTCTATACAATTATGAAGTTAAAAAAATTACCGGGAAATTTATTATAAACGATGAAATTAAAGCTAAAAAAATAATAATTGCTACTGGCGGAGTCACTTATCCGCAAACCGGCTGCAGCATCGATAATTACTTTTTGGTTGATGAAGAAAAAACAAAAATTAAGTACGGTCTTGCTCCATTAGTAACAAAGGATGATTTAAGCCAAATTGCCGGAATAACATTGAACAGTGTTGAATGCATTTATAAAAAATCCAAAGTTAAAGGTGATGTTTTAATCAGCCATGTTGGACTCACTGGACCGGGAATAATCGATTTAAGCAATAAAATTTCAAAAGATTTGGATTATGATATTTTAACTGATGATTATAATATTGACTGTGAAATATCAATTGATTTGCTTCCTGATTTATCTCGTGAAGACATAAAAAATAAATTTGATAAGGAATTCCAGGAAAAGGGAAAAACACAGATTAAAAATTATCTTAAACAATTTTTAACAAATAATTTTATAGAATTCTTCTTAAATAAAGTTAATATAGTTGCCGATACCCAATTAAACAGGATTAACAAAAAAGAAAAAAACCGATTAATTGAAAATTTAAAAAGATTTACATTTGAAATTATTGACTTTAATAAAGATTTGGCAAAAATAACAATTGGCGGAATTGACTTGAAAAACATTAATCCTAAAAGTATGGAATCAAAATTAACGCCAAATTTGTATTTTGCTGGAGAAATTCTGGATTTGGATGGGCCTACTGGCGGATATAATTTAAAGATAGCCTTTTCAACAGGATACCTGGCAGGATTATCTGCAGGAAAAAGTGAATAATTGATAAAATTATTCTGTGATATGTAGATAACCATACTATTTTTATGAAAAAATGAATGTGAAGTTAAAATAATTTAATGCATGCCCTATTAAAATGATAGTTTATTCTAAAAAACTATTAAATTTTTATAGGAAATCGTTTTAAAAACAAGTTAAATTTTTAGCAAAAAATTAAAAAAATGGGAAAATTAAATTTCCCATAACAATTAGTTTTTCCTTCTTAATGATATACCAGCAATTGCGAGTAATGACAAGAGAACCATTACAAGCGGATTACCTGCAGCAGGCATAGTTGAAGATTTATGAATATCTTGGCTGTCAGGATTGGTATTGTTTCCAGGCTCAGGATTTACTGGGTCAATAACTTCTATTACAGCAGTATCATTGTTATTTGAATAATCCGCTTCATGACAATCGGATATAGCGAATGCATCAACATATAAAATACCGCTTATTGAAGCTTTAGTGTTAAGTAACATAGTGACTTTTTCTCCAGGAGCCAAATCACCAATAAACCAAACTCTGTTTACAGGGTCAAAGATGCCTACAGATGGTTCAAATCCTAAAATGTCTAATCCACTAGGTAAATTAATATATGCGCAGGTATTGATTGCAGTATCAGGTCCGTTATTTACAACAGTAACAGTAAATACAACATTATCTCCAACAGTTACATTTGTAACATCAGGTTCAATAGTAAGTGCTAAATCAACCTCAGGATAAACAGTAGTTGAATTATTACAGTTGTTGTTTGTTTTATTCGGATCGTAAGTTTCTGAACTAACATCTGCCATATTAACAATAGTTTTATTGGTAGTACCTGCTATAGTCACAATAGTTAAAATTGCAGATTCTCCTTTATTAAGGTCACCTATAGTCCAAACTCCAGTAGTAGGATTATAAGCTCCTTTTGAATCATCTGAAATATAAACTAAACCAACAGGTAGTTTATCATTGACAACTACATTAACAGCAGTGTCTGCACCATTGTTAGTAACAACAATAGTCCACTTAATTAAATCGCCTTTAACTGTAGATGAATCAGATACCAGTTTACTAATTACTAAATCAGCCTCAGGAGGAATAACAACAGAACTATCATCATTGTTATTATCCATATTAGGATCATAAATGTCAGATGAAACATTCTCATACCTAGTAATAGTTGTATTAGATTTATTAACAATTGTAGTTATTGTTAGGGTTACAGTTCCATTGACAGGTAAGAATCCTATAGTCCATCTACCAGTTTCATTATCATAAGCACCACCTGAATCATCACCAACATAAATCAATCCTTCTGGAATAATATCATCCAAAATAGTATTCAATGCATCATCAGGTCCATGATTAGTTACATTAATAGTCCAAACAACAGTATCACCAATATGAGTAACATTGGTTTCATGGTCATTGGTTATTGTAACTTCTAAATCAGCTTCAGGAGGAATAACAACAGAACTATCATCATTGTTATTATCCATATTAGGATCATAAATGTCAGATGAAACATTCTCATACCTAGTAATTGTAGTATTAGATTTATTAACAACAGTCACAATAGTTAAGGTAACAGTTCCATTAACAGGCAAGAATCCTATAGTCCATCTACCGGTTTCATTATCATAAGCACCACCTGAATCATCACCAACATAAATCAATCCTTCTGGAATAATATCATCCAAAATAGTATTCAATGCATCATCAGGCCCATAATTAGTTACATTAATAGTCCAAACAACAGTATCACCAATATGAGTAACATTAGTTTCATGGTCAT
>NZ_JAZRJY010000056.1:0-16397 GCF_045646045.1 Methanobrevibacter sp.
CGTATAATTCGCATTTGTATTTTATCATGTTTTTTATCATTCCTAGGTTTGCTTTTTGTAGTCCTTTGCTGTAATCATGGCCAAGTATCATTTTTTTCAGGTTTAAGTTTTCCATTTTGATTACGTCGTATTCTTTGACTATTCTTTGCTTATTTTGTGGTAATATTCGCGTTTTATGTTGTTTTGTTTGTTTGTGTGGTTGTGTAGTGTTTTTAGTGTTTTTTTGTAGTTTTTTCCTCCGTGTTTTTTTCTTTTTAGGTTTTTTTGTGTTTTTTTGATTTTAGCTTCGATTTCATTTAGTTTTAGCGTGGCTTTTGCATTACGGTCTGAAAGTGTGGCTAATGTTTTAACACGTAAATCGATTCCTACTTCTTTTCTTGTTTTTGATTAGGATAAACACGATGCTTACAAGACATATAAACTATGAAAAAGACTCTCCCATTAAATTACTAACTTTTTATAATACATAGTATAATACTATTTAATATAATAAATAATCGCGAGAGCATTTGACTAGTAATATTTTTGAAAAAAAATATTTACAAAATTTTAATGGTCCTTTTTTGTGAAATTCATCTCCGACCTAAAGAGGTGGGAGTATTCTTTCACATTTAAGATAAAATATTAAGAAAAAATTAAAAAAAATCATGTGGAATGTTCCATATCCTCTAAAAAGCTAGAAAGAAAAACATTCATTTCAATTTCTTCACGTGATATGAAATCATCTAATCTAATTTTAGCCATATCACTTTGAAATGGAAATATATCTTCAAAATATTGCCTTATTTTTAAAATATCATTATCAATGGAAGTTTCCTCATCCAAATTTTTATCTAAAAAATTCATTTGACTTTCAAGTAACTGAGAGACCTCATAGTCAATATAGGGAATTTCTGCATCTTCATCAAAATTTGTTATTTTTACTATCATTATCATACCTCAAATTCTTTCATGAAAGAAGCCAGATCATCCGTGATATTTTCAAGTTCGTTGAAACATAAGTGACCCAATTGTGAATCCATAATAACCAATTCAGAGTTTTTAATCATTTTAGACATTGGAATAGCATCAAGTTCAGGAGGAAAATGAGGATCTTGATAACATGCAATAATAAAGACTTTAGAAGTTATCTTATCCAAGTCCTTTTCAATATCATAATTCATACAGGCTTCATTGCAATACTTGACATCATAGACGTCTAAATACTCGAGGCTTTCTTCACCAAATTCTTCAAAATTAAGGGATAATTCTTCTTTTGACATTTCTCTTAACGATTCTTTTGAAAGACCAAAATTAAATTCAGCCAAACTAGCCAATTTTAATGTTCGTTTTAATGAATTATTATCAATATCATTTCCATAGTTTTCATCCGAAGTTATAATTTCATTTACAAACTTTGATAAAATATAATCATGACCTGCAACTTTATAACTACTTACTCCAGGCATAATGAAGTCTGCAAAATCAGGATATAATATAGCAGATGTTAAAGCTACAAAACCACCCATTGAATTTCCAATAATGCCTAAAACATGATTAATATTAAATTTTTCTGCTAAAAACTGTTTTTGAAAATTTACTACATCTTCAATGGAATATGGTGGAAATTTATTCTTTAAATTAGTTGAAGATGGTGCACAAGATCCAGGTGATCCAAGAGCAGACATTGAAATAAAGAAATATTTATTTTCATCAAATGGTGCATTTTCATACAATAATGGAAATATCTTTTTAACACCAGAAAAATTGCCTAAAGAACCATGACAGTAAATTATCGCATTGGTAATAACATCACCATCATATTTAGGAGTTCCAAATGTCATATATTCAACAGCCACATCATTTAGAATTTTTCCATTTGAAAATTTAAATGAATCCATTGTGTAAGTTTCTCTTTTCTCTTCAAAGTATTCATCTTCACACATTTTGATTCCACCATTAACTTATCTAAAAATAATTTTTAAAAACAAAATATTTAAATTAATCTAACCAATGTAAAAATCAATGAAATATAAAATTCTTGAAAAACCCGATTGTGAAAAAGCATATGAATTAGTTGAAGAAGCCATGCGCAAAAGGGCAACTATAATTGTTTTTGCATGTTGTAAAGTTGAATATGAAGGTCGTGCCTTAAGCCAATTAAATTGGGGAGAACGTATAATATTAATTAAACCTGACGGTTCATTTTTAATACACCAAGATAAAAAAGTAGAACCTGTAAATTGGCAACCCCCAAAATCTAAAACCAGAAGCTATATGAGGGGCGATAGATTAATTCTTGAAAGTCACAGAAGAACACCAAAAGAACTGTTAACTGTAGAAGTAAGACAGGTTCAATTCATCAACTATGCAAATGTTGAAGACTTTGAAGAACTCGAACAAGCAGGATACGAAAAAGATATGAGCGATATGATTATGGAAAGGCCCCATATTATCGAAGAAGGATTTACACCAAAGACCAGAGAGTATAGTGTTGAACATGGGTTTATTGACATATTAGGCAAAGATAGTGATGGAAATCTAATGATTTTGGAATTAAAAGCACGTAAAGCAGGTGTTAGTGCAGTAAAACAAATAAGAAGATACTTACAGGATCTAGAAAATACAGATAACGATTATTTAAAAGAATGTAAGGCTCAAAAAAAGAAAATCAGAGCAGTATTAGTTGCACCATCACTTATGGAAGATGCTCGTGAAATGATTGAAGAGGAAGGTATAGAGTTTGTTAGCGTAGAACCTCCTCGTGAATTGAAAAGAGATAAAAAAGTTACATTGGATGCATTCTAATTTAAGACTGCATCATCAATTCTTTTCATTTCAGCTTCATAATATTTTTTAGTATGTTCATTGGCCGGAATTGAAGTAGTCACATGACATTCTTTTTCCAATTTATAAATAAGATAAGTATCATCATCCAAATCTATTGTTGAATTATCATCCAACAATTCCAAAGTATCCAATTCTTCTATTATTTTATCATATTCTTCCTGTTCTAAAGCAACAACATCATCCAAATCCATTTTCTGGACTTTAGGATTTAATTGTAATGCAATAGCTACAAAACCATTAACCGTTTTATTTGAAATATCAAATTGAGATTTTCTAATTTCATCCATAGAAAATTTAATATGTGTTATAGTTGGTTTAGTAACGGGAATCTCTTTTGATAATCCAATTTGATTGATTTCATAATCATTTTTCCAATTTCCTAACTTATAAACCGCATAATTAATATCATTAACATCAATTTTATTTTCATCTGACATCATATCACATCTTTAATTATATATTATTAATCATTTACTTTAAATATTATAAGTAATATAACTAAATTTTAATGGAGGTTAATCTGTGAAAAAATGTCCTGAATGTGGAAATCCTAGTTATGATGGTGCTCCGGTTTGTGGAAATTGTGGATATAAATTCCCTAAACCAAAAGTAAAACCTGCTACACAAGAAGATATATTTGAAGACAGACCAATAATCGATAAAAGTGGAAATGAAGAAAGTACACTTCAGATTATTAAAGATAATAAAATTGTCATTGGAGCAATTTTACTTATAACCTTAATTGTAATAGGCATAATTATAGCTACAGGACCTACTGCTAATACAACAACCAAAATAGATGGTTCAAATAAATATTCAGACGCTAAAATTTCATTTACATATCCATCCAATTGGAAAGAAGTAAATGGAACTGATGAATTGCATCGTGGAGCGGTATTTTTTGAAGGCAGTAATGGTACTGTAATAGAGTATTATAACGTTACTAGTGAATTTTCATCAATATATCAAATAAATAATGAAAGAATAAGTGCTGCTCAAGCAAGCAATGGATTTATTAATACAATACAACCAATTCAGCTAGATGGAAAAAATGTATCAAATGTGATTATAGCAGACAATGGAGGTAATTTTACAAGATACGTATCATTATTATCTAATGGTAACTTATACGTATTTAAAATAACCGGAAACTCAATAAATGCTACCACATCTAGTGAAATTGAATCTGTATTAAACTCAGTACATATTGGATAGTATGATTCATTCATACTTTTCAATTTAATTTTTAAGTATTTACATGAGCAAAATAAAAATAGCTTTATGTCAAATGAATGTCATTGACAATAAGCAGAAAAATATATCAAAAGCAATTTCAATGATAAGTGAAGCTGCTAGCCATAACCCTGATTTTGTTGTTCTTCCTGAAATGTTTAACTGCCCATATTCTAATGATAAATTTGTTGAATATGCAGAAAACGAAAATACAAGTTTGACATTAGATTCTATTTCTAAACTGGCAAAAAAACATCAAATCTACATTTTAGCCGGATCAATTCCTGAAAAAGAGGATTCTAACATATACAATACAAGTTATTTGTTTGATAAAAAAGGAAATATTATTGCAAAACATCGAAAAATGCATTTATTTGATGTTGACGTTGAAGGAGGAATATATTTTAAAGAATCCGATACATTAACCCCAGGTAATAGATTTACTGTCTGTGAAACTGATTTTGGAAAAATCGGTATCGGAATATGTTATGACGTTAGATTTCCCCAATTAGCTCAGATTAATGTTGGAAAAGGAGCCAACATATTATTCTATCCGGGAGCATTTAACATGACAACAGGACCTGCCCATTGGGAGTTATTGTTCAGATCACGAGCTCTTGACAATCAGGTATTCTGTGTTGGTGTAGCACCGGCATTGAATGAAGATGCCAGTTATCACAGCTACGGACATTCAATTGTTGTTAATCCCTGGGGTGAAGTAATCTGTCAATTAGGCCAAAAAGAAGAGTTAAAAATCGTTGAAATTAATTTAGATGAAATAAAAAAAGTAAGGAATGAAATTCCTGTTTTAAAAAATAGAAGAAATGATTTATATGAAATAATTGAAAAATAATTATTTCATTTTATTTAATCTTTTAACAAACCATTCTTCTTTTCCTGGTTTTTTCTCGGACAATACTTTAATTGCTTTTTCAAGAACTTCAATTTCTTTATCGTCCTGACGTAATTTTCTATATAAAATAGCTAATCTTTTATATGGTGCATCTTTGTCACTTTCAGCCTGAACATATTTTTCATATTCTTTAATGGCTTTTTGAGGATTGGTTGTTTCCATTTCTTTTATGGTTTTCATAGGAATTGTATTTGTTACGACTTTACCTTCAGATTTTGCTTTTTGATTTTTTTCAGCTTTTTTAATTGCTTTATTACAGGATTTTTTAAAGTCCTTATCAGATTCTTCCCTTCTTGCTTTTTTAATTAATGCAATAGATTCATCAGATGCTAAATCAGCACATGCATGTATGGTTGCTAATCTCACACCCCAATCTTCATCTTCCAAACCTTTAGCAATAGTATCCAATTCATCATTAGCTTGAAGTTCACCTAAAGCACGAATTGAGACTTTTCTAACACCAAAATCCTCATCACTTACTGCTTCAGCAAATAAAGGAATAGCTTTTTCATTGTGAGTTTCTTTTAAAGCGAATGCTAAAAATCTTTTATTTTTTCCGGTTTCTGATGTGAATTTAGAAACTAATCTGTCAAATGCAACATTTCCCATATTTCCTAAAATTTCTGCAGCTTTAAATCTAACCTGTGCATTATCATCTGTTGTAGCTTCAATCAATGGGTCAATAGCTGCTTCATCAGTTACTCCAATCAATGATTCAATAGCTTCTTTTCTAACAGTTACATCTTCATTTTTAAGATTTTCAATCGCTTCATTCATACTTAAATTAGGCATTTTTATAACCTCTAATATCAATATATTAATTATTAGATTTCAAAAATATATAATCTTTAAGATAAAACCAAATTGATAACATGATTCATGAGCAGACTAAAAATTATTCAAAAAAAGCAATTTACAAAATACTACATCCATGGGTTAGAGAGTGGTTCGATAATAAATTTGATGACTTTACACCTGCTCAGAAAAGATCTATAATAGAAATACATAAAAATAAAAATATACTGGTTTCATCACCAACAGGTTCAGGTAAAACATTAACCTCTTTTTTATCAATAATAAGTGAGTTAACAACACTGTCTGAAAAGGGAAAACTTGAAGATAAGGTTTACTGCATTTACATTTCTCCACTAAAAGCTCTTGACAATGATATTGAAAAAAATTTAGATGAACCATTAAGAGAAATAGAAGAAATTGCAGGAAAGCCTTTAGGCATTAGAAAAGCTGTAAGAACAGGAGATACAACCCAGTATCAAAGGCAAAAAATGCTTAAAGTCCCACCACATATACTAATTACAACACCAGAAACATTATCCATTCTTCTTGTTGCTCCCAAATTCAGGGAAAAATTGAGTCATGTCAAATATGTTATTATTGATGAAATTCATTCATTGGCCGAAAATAAAAGAGGTGTTCACTTAAGTTTATCCCTTGAAAGACTGCAGCATCTAGTAGGCAATTTTACAAGAATAGGTCTTTCAGCTACTGTTAGTCCACTCGATGAAGTTGCTCGTTTTTTAGTAGGTTATGAATATGGTGTTGAAAGAGACTGTGAAGTCGTTGATATAAATTATTTAAAAGACCTGGATATGGAAGTTATGTGTCCTGTAAGTGACATTACAATTGCTGATGAAGAAGATACTCGCTTAGGACTGTATAGTATGCTTGATGATTTAATTCAGGAAAATAAAACAACATTAATCTTTACCAATACCCGTAGCGGAACTGAAAGGTTTGTTTATAACCTCAAAAAAATGTTCCCAATGAATTATAACAGCAAAAATATTATGGCACATCATTCATCCCTTTCAAAAGAGGTTAGACTAGAAACAGAAAATAGTTTAAAAGAAGGAAAACTTAAAGCTGTTGTATCCTCAACATCATTAGAGTTAGGTATTGATATCGGTTATATAGATTTAGTGGTTCTTATTAATTCACCAAAATCTGTTTCCAGAGCTCTTCAAAGGATTGGGCGTAGCGGTCATAGATTACACGAAAAATCCCGAGGAAAAATCATTGTAACTGACAGAGATGATTTGGTGGAATGTTCTATTCTTTTAAAAAATGCCAAGGAAGGCAAAATCGACAATATTCAAATTCCAAAAAACTGTTTGGATGTATTAGCACAGCATCTTTATGGAATGAGTATTGAAAATATTTGGGATATCGATTATGCCTATGACGTGATACGAAAAAGTTACTGCTATAAAGATCTCACAAGAGATGATTATGAGGATGTTTTAAGTTATATGGGTGGAGAATATCCTCAACTTGAAGATAGATATGTTTATGCCAAAATATGGATTGATTATAAGGAAAATACTTTTGGTAAAAGAGGCAAATTAGCAAGAATGCTTTATTCAACCAATATTGGTACTATTCCCGACAGTTCAGGAGTTTTAGTTAAGTGTGATGGTGAGACAGTCGGTAGAATTGAAGCAGAATTTATGGAAAGACTTAAAAAGGGAGACACTTTTGTTTTAGGCGGAAATACCTACAGATTTAATTATGGTAAAGGGATGACAATCAATGTTTCACCATCAAGCGGACCCCCAACAATCCCTTCATGGTTTTCACAGCAGTTGCCATTATCATTTGATTTGGCAATGGATATACAACGTTTTAGAGCACATATGGATTCTATGTTTCAATATAGAAGGAGTAAAGAGCACATAATGGAATTTATTTATGATTATCTTTATGTTGATGACTTTGCTGCCAATTCAATTTATGAATATTTTGTTGAACAGTTCAAGTTTGCCCAAATACCAAGCAACAGGAAACTGCTGATCGAATATTACCGCGGTTTTGGTGACAGACGCTTTGTAATATTCCATAGCTTGTTTGGAAGAAAGGTAAATGATGCACTCTCCCGTGCAGTAGCTTACTTGGTAGCAAGAAGATACAACATAAATGTTACAATATCCATATCAGACAATGGATTTTACTTAAGTTCAGACAGCAAAATAGGTGGACTTGAATCATTTAGAGAATTGACACCAGAAAATTTCCGACCAATACTTACACAATCCCTTGATAAAACGGAAACATTAGCCAGCAGATTTAGACATTGTGCCGGCCGTTCATTAATGACTTTAAGAAGATATAAAGGAGAATCCAAATCTGTTGGACGCCAGCAAGTACGCGGAAAAATACTTCTTAAATTTGTCCAGGAAATGGATGAAAATTTTTCCATACTTAAAGAAGCAAAAAGAGAAGCTCTTGAAGATTATATGGATGTTGATAATGCGCAAAAAGTAATTGAATGGATTGCATCAGAAGAAATGGAAATAAAAACAATCAATACTGTAATACCAACACCATTTGCATTTAATTTGGTTTCACAAGGTTATCTTGATGTTTTAAATCATAATGACAGAGCAGAATTTACAAAAAGAATGCATTTAGCAGTGCTTGAACAAATTAAGGATAAGCTATCAGATTTGTATTAAATATCGCAAATCTTTTTAATACCAACACATAAATTAATATTCATTAAATTTAGTTAAGGTGAAATAATGACTAACTGGCGTGCAGTAATAATCGGTTTTATATTGGCCGTTTTCGTAAAAGCATTCTTTGGACACTATGAATTTATAGGATTATTAATCGTTGGATTCATAGTAGGTTATATTGCTCATTCAGGAGCTCTTGGTGGGCTTTGGAATGCAGCAGTTGCAGGGGCATTTGGTACGATTGTATCTGCCATACTTTTTGTAATACTTGTTACAGTAGGAAGCAGTTTAACCGGAGTTTTAGGAGGACTTACAGGATTTACAATTTCTGGAATAACTGGTTTATTTGAAGTATTGATGGAGTTAATTTACTATGCAATAGTTATGGGAATTACTGGAGCTGTAGGGGGAGCTATTTCATCAAAAAAATATGGGAGTTAAAATATGGACATAAATAATGATATTGATTGGAAGTCATTAATAATTGGTGCTGCAATAACTGCAGGATTAATCATTATTGCATCATCTACAAAATATGACTGGTTAATGCTATTTTCATCTATAGGATTACTATATGTAGGATATAATGCAAAAAACATAAAATATGGTGCTGCACTTGGTGCATTTGCAGCAACACCTATTGTATATTTAGCATTTATCGGTACATTTGGAGAATTTAATGGTTTTTTCACAACCGAAACAGGTACATTAACATTAGTAATAAGTATCCTACTTATAGGTGCTTTAATTGGTGTTGTTGGTGCATGGGCTAAAAACAGTCGTGAAAAAGCAAAAATAGAATACGAAAAAAAGCAAAAAATTGGAAAAAATAAAAATAAAAAGAAAAATAATAACTAAATTATGTTATTATTTTTTCTAATTCATCTCTTTCTATACCGTTTTTAATTTCTAAAGCAATTCTTCTACCCATACTCATCGGTTTACCATAAGTCAAGTATGAGTAAGGAGATCCGTCCATAAATGTGTTTGTACCACCATCAGTTCTTGCACTTATTTCGAAACAAATAACTTCTAAGTTATCGTTTACTAAAGTTTGCATACAGAATGGTCCGTTTAATCCAGGAGCAACTAATTTTTTAGCACTTTCAGTTAATTTATCAGCAATGTCAAAGACTTGTGGAAGTAATGATTCACGAATTACTGCAGGATGGTTACCGGTTACGACATAAGAAGGACTTAAGTCAATGTCTAATTGATCTTTTGCTGGCATCCTTACAAATCCATCAATACTGGATTCGTATCTTGTATCCATACCCATCAATTCAACTTTATCATCAAGTGCTGAATAGAAATAGTGTATACAGTAATTACAACCGGAAACATATTCTTCAATGTGTGCTGCTTCAACATCAGAATCATCTAACCAGCCACGTGCTTTCATAGCTTCGATTTTTGCATCAAATTCTTCTGTAGAAGATGCGACAAAGTATCCTCTTCCTCCTCTTGCTCCAGGGAATTTTACCATTACTGGCCTGTCGATTTCAGATGGACTGTTATATTTATAAGGAATACGGACATCACCTTCAACAAGCAATGCTCTTTCTTTATCTCTTTCAGCTTCCCATCTTAAAACATCCCTGTTACCGAACATAGGAACATTGAATTTGTCTTCAACATTGTCTAAACCTGCATAAGCTACAAATGAACCATGCGGGACAACAATAGCATTCATGTCTCTTAATTGCTGTTGAACTTCTTCATTGACAATGTCTTTAAATTCATCGACAATGATATATTCATCAGCAACATTAAACCTTTGATAAGGAACTTCTCTTCCTTTTTCGCAGACAATAGCTGTTCTAAAGCCTTCTTCTTTTGCACCTTGCAAGATATGCAAAGAAGTGTGGCTTCCAAGGGTAGCGATAGTTATTTCGTCTTTATCATATTTACTTAAAATCTCCAATATGTCTTCTTTTTTTACTTTACCCATAAAATCAATCCTCGAAGATGATGATAATATTTATGTAATTATAAATTAATAACTGTTTTTATTTAATGTTTAAAAGTAATAATAAACAAAATATATTTGAGGAAAAATTATGCTAATAGGATTAATTTCAGATACACATATTCCAGATAGGGCCAGAATAATTCCCCAAAATGTTTTAGATGCATTTAAAGATGTTGACTTAATTATTCATGCTGGTGATTTAACAATACAAGCAGTTATTGATGAATTGGAAGAAATAGCTCCAGTTATGGCTATTCAGGGAAATATGGACCGAGTTGCAGGACTTGAGTTGCCGAAAGCCAGAACAATCGATGTTGAAGGAGTTAAAATTGGAGTGGCCCATGGTGAAGTTTATCCAAGAGCAGATACCCAACAGTTATTATACCTGGCAAAACAATTAGAAGTGGATATTTTAGTTACAGGACACTCCCACCAACCGAAAATAGAACAGGTCGAAGATGTTTTACTTTTGAATCCTGGAAGTCCTATTGTACCCAGACTTGCAGACAGAACAGTAATGTTACTTGAAGTAAATGATAAAAATGTTGATGTGGAAATAATTAAAATTGGTGCTCCAGTATGTAGCGCACTTGATTTTACACAATATCCGGAGGATTAAGATGGGAAGTAAATGGCAAATGGAAAGAAAAAACGATCCATATTATAAAAGAGCAAAAGCAGAAGATTACCGTTCAAGAGCATCCTATAAACTTAAACAATTAGATAAAAAATACAAAATTATTAAACAGTCCAATACCGTAGTTGACCTTGGAGCTGCACCTGGAGGATGGTCTCAGGTAGCTTTAGAAAAAGTAGGCGAAGAAGGGATTGTAGTCGGTGTAGACCTCAATCACATAAGAGCACTTCCGGAAGAAAATTATTATAGAATAAAAGGAGATTTTACAACACAGGAAGTTCAAGACAAGATTATGCGAGTTATTGGAGGAAAAGCAAAAGTAGTAATGAGTGATGCTTCTCCCGAATTATGTGGTATCAAAAACCTAGACCAATTAAGGTCAATAGATTTGACAAATGCTGTTATTGGAATAGCAGATAACATTCTAGAACAAAAGGGCAATCTTGTTATGAAAGTATTTCAAGGTCCAGAATATAAAGAAATGTTAGATGGGCTAAAAAAGAAATTCAGACAAGTTAAAACAACAAAACCACCATCTTCACGTAAAAAAAGTTCTGAAATGTATGTTGTTGGTTTAGGATTTAAACATCGAGTAAAAAAATAAGGAAAAAAGATTAAAGATTATCAAATGCCATGCGAGCATCAGATAATTTCTGTTTAGCAAATGTAATCCTACTATCCACTTCATTAGATGGTTTATTAGCATCAAGTGCGGATTGAACATTATCAATAGCCGATTTTGCTCGGGACAATTCTAACCTTGCATCATTATATTTTTGAATTTTATCCTGACTACCGGAATAATAAGTTGACTTTACAGAATCAAATTTTGATTCCAAATCGCCATATTGTGATTTTAAATCAGCCAAATCATCATATTGATTTCCGGAGGAAATTTTATCAGTAATTGATTCATTTACAACACTAAAACTAACATAAGCCACAACAATAATTGTAGCAACAATCATGATAATTCCAACAACTGAAATTAACATAGAAGTAGATTTAAATAAACTTAATCTAGATTTTCTCATAATACCTCATTATCCAATTTAATATATCATAATATTTTATTAATTTTAATATATAATATTTACCGAAAATATTCTTTGTAACACCAAAAATAAATCAAATCCATAATTTTAATATCAATATTATCATCATAATTTAAATTTCGACATAATTATACCATAAAATTTGAACAAATACAGTAAATATATTTAAGTTAAAAAATATATTATTTAATAATAAATATTTTTCAATGAGTGGATAATATGATTGATAAAAATATAAATTATAATAAGTACTTTTTAAGAATAATCAAAGATTTTGATGAGTCTACAATACTCAATCCGAATTTAAATGGTGTTGAAAAGCCTAAATTAAATAAAAATAAATTAACAATAAAAAAAGACAATATTGAAGAATTCTGCAAACAGAATTCAATTTCAGAAAATATACTTTTTTTAGCAAGTACTGCATTAGCATTGAATAAATTTAATTTTTCTAATAAAAATTTGTTATTTCATGAAAATAATATTATTTTTACAACCAACTTTGAAAATAGGAATATATCCATTAAAGATTATTTAATACAAATCCAAAATGATTATCTGGAAAATTCAAAATATTCTAAATTTTCAACTGAGGAAATAATTGATGAATATAATCTCCAGCCAGAATTCTATTATGCTTTTGATAAAGACTTGGATTTCAATTCTTTTAAATATAAATATAATTTTTACTTGAGTATTCAAAAAACTAGTGCAGAATTCATATTATCCTCTTATTATAATGACCAGTTATATTCTGACAGTTATGTCGATTTATTCTTAAAAAGCATTAACACAATAATAAATCAATTTTTATCAACCGATATTTCCAAAAAAACATTATCCGACATTTCTCTTGTTGAAGAAAAAGTAGCTATTGAATTTAAAGAAGTTAAAAATCCATTCATACACAAACGTTTTGAAAAGCAAGCTGAGAAAAAACCTGACAATTTTGCTCTTGTTTCAAATGGTGAAAAATTAACATACAGTGAACTTAACCAAAAGGCAAACAGGATTGCCAATGCACTTATCAAAAAAGGAATAAAACCAAATAGTAATGTTTTGGTAATGATTCACAGAAATAGTGATTTAATTGCATCCCTTTTAGGTATTTTGAAGGCAGGATGCGCATACATTCCAATAGATTTGGAATATCCCCAAGAGAGAATTGACTACATTTATGAAAACAGTCAGGCAGACTACATCATTTCTGACGAAGATAATGACAATTCATTGAACGTTAAAGAATTGCTCAAGGAAGAAAATATTGAAAATCCCGATGTTGAAATTTCCCCTGATGATTTGGCATACATGATTTACACTTCAGGTTCAACCGGAAATCCTAAGGGAGTTATGATTTCCCATAAAAACATTACAAACTTATTCACACATGATGAGGATAACAGATTATGCCATATTTATAATAACATGAATAAAACCCTTGCACTAAGTACAGTTTCATTCGATGCATTTTTGCTTGATTTCATGAGCCTGACATTTGGTCTGGAAGTTGTTTTGGCAAATGATAGTGAAACCAAAAACATTACGGATTTAACTAAACTTATACAAAAGGAAAAGCCTGATGCACTTACATTCACTACACCATCAAGATTAAGGGAATATCTTGATAATGAGCAATTCAATAAGGAATTTTCCTCATTTAAGTATGTTGCAATTGGTGGGGAAATGGTGCCTCAGGATTTAATTGCATATGTTTTGGAAAATAGTGAGGCTGAAGTTTATAACATTTACGGACCTACAGAAACAACTGTAATATCCAATTCATGCAGAATTACTGATGCAAAAAATCTTACTGTTGGAAAGGCATTGTACAACTATATGACTGATGTAAGAGACATCGACGGTGAAATATTGCCTCCTGGTGTAATGGGTGAGCTTTATATTGGTGGTTATGGAGTAGCTGGAGGATACTATAACCTCCCTGACAAGACAGAAGAGGTATTCCTTGAAATCGATGGCATTCCATACTACAGAAGTGGAGATTATGCAATAAAACTTCCAAATGATGAAATCGTTATTAAAGGCAGAATTGACAATCAAATCAAGTTAAGAGGATTGAGAATAGAAATTGGAGAAATTGAATCAAACATCTCCGATTATCCAAATATAAAAGAAAATATTGTTGTAATTAAAAAAATCAACAATACAGACCATCTGTGTGCCTACTTCACAACTGAAAATGAAATTGACATTAATGATTTGAAAGAATACTTAAAAGAAAGATTAACCAAATATATGGTTCCGACAGTATTCATGCATATGGATGCAATGCCAAAAACACCAAACGGAAAAACAGACGTAAAAGCACTCCCTAAACCTGTGCTCACTCTTGAACTGATTCCTCCGGAAACTGAAATCGAAGACAAATTATTCAATATAGCATCCAAAATTTCAAAAACCACGGAATTTGGTGTGACCGACGATTTATATGCTATAGGATTTACATCATTATCATTAATGCATTTTGCTTCCAACATTTATGAAGAAATGGGCTTCAATATAAATATTTTCAAATTGCTTGATGAACCGACAATTAGAAATATTGTAGATCTTATTGACAATGCTAAAGACTCTGTTGATTTAGATAAAATTATAGAAGAGTCTAAAGATTCAATGTATCTTCCGTTGACTGCAAATCAGATGGGTGTATACTACGAATGTGTTCAGAACCCTGACGTTCCTCAATATAACATTCCTAACCTGCTTAGATTTGACAAGTCAATTGATGCTGAAAAATTAAGAGAAGCAGTCATTAAAACAATTGAGGCATATCCTTATCTTAAAACAAGGATTGTTATGCATGGTGATCAGTTAATGCATAAGCGTGATGATTCAATTGCTATAGAAGAAATTCCAATCGTTGAAGTGCCAAGCATCAGCGATGAAGAGATTCAGGTTCTCAATACCAAAATGTTTGACTTGTTGGGAGACCAGTTATTTAGAGCCAAGATATATGTGACTGATGATGAAGTTATATTGTTTATTGACATACATCATATAATAACTGATGGTGAATCTATTGACAAGCTATTTAGAAGCTTTGCCGCCGCTTATGAAGGTAAAGAAATCAAAGCAGAAATTATTGACGGATATGCTAATGCATTGATTGAAGCAGAAAATGAAAATGGTGAAGAATACAATGCCTCTAAAAAGTATTTCCATGATTTATTAACACAGGAAGTAGACTCAACAATCCTTACTCCTAATCTGAATGGAAATCCTGATGAGGGAAATCTGGAATCAGTATCTAAAAAAATCCATCCTCAGCTGGTTAAAAAATTCTGTGCTGATGAAAGAATAAGTCCTAATGTCTTATTCATGTCAAGTGTTCTATTGAACTTAAATAAATACACTTTTTCAGATAAATCATTAATTACCACTATTTATAACGGCAGAACAAGTTCAGATTACTTCAATACTCAGGCATTTTTAGTTAAAACTCTGCCTATATTGGCTATTAATGAGGACAGAAATATTTCTGTTAAAGAACTCTTAAATCAAACTTCTGAAATTTGGAAAGAAACTATTAAACATTCTCATTATCCATATACAAAAATTTCAGAAGAGTTCCAGTTAAAACCTGAGTTTATGTATACTTACAATAATCTTGATGAAGAGATAATCACAATAAACGGTAAAGATTATCAGTATACTCATTTGGAAACCCTTGAAACTAATTATAAAATAACATTTGATGTTAACGAAAGTGAAGACTTTATAGAGTTGTCAGTATTATATAATGACCAGCTATATACTGAAATGTACATTAAAGTATTCTTAAATGGTGTTTTAAATACTATAGAACAGTTTATCAGCGATGACATCGAAAACTTAAAAATCAATGAAATTGAATTAAATAAAAATTATGAAATCCCTGTTTTCACTCCTGTGGAAAATCCATTTATCCACAAACGCTTTGAACAGCAAGTTGAGGAAAATCCTCACAAGATTGCTCTTGTTGCAGAAGATGCTACATTAACTGCTGATGAACTTAACCAAAAAGCAAATAAAATAGCTAATGCTTTGATTAAAAAAGGTGTAAAACCTAAAAGCAATGTTTTGGTAATGCTTCACAGAAACAGTGATCTTATAGCATCAATATTGGGTATTTTGAAAGCGGGTTGTACATATATCCCAATTGATTTGGAATATCCTCAGGAAAGAATCAACTACATTTATGAAAACAGTCAGGCTGATTATATCATTTCTGATGAGGATAATGACAATTCACTCAACGTTAAGGAACTGTTAAAAGAAACAGATGCTT
>NZ_JAZRJY010000057.1:0-30317 GCF_045646045.1 Methanobrevibacter sp.
TAACGCTACCATTGCGTGTCTATGTGTTGAATCAAAAAATATTGAGTCACCTTCATTTAAAATAATTTCATTATTGTGTATGTAAATTTTAAGTGTTCCTTCAAGAACGTAATTGAATTCTTGACCAGGGTGTGAATTCAAAGATGGAATTGGATTTTTTTCAGGATCTACTGTTACTAAAAAAGTTTCAGCTTTTTTGTGAATAAATTTAGAGCATAGGTTTTCGTGATTGTATTCTTTTCTTCTTTCAACGGAAATACCTTTGTTTGCACGTGTGACATCAAAGATACTCATTCTACTTTCTTCACCAGTTAAAAGTAAACTTAAATCTACTTGGAATATGTTTGCAATTTCGTATAAGAAACTAGCTGGGATATCTACCACTCCAGTTTCGTATTGTGTGTATGTTTTCGCATCTATGTTTAGTTCTTGTGCGATATCTTGTACTGAAATATCAGAAAGTTCTCTTAATTCTTTAATTCTATTTCCAATATCTTTGTTATACTCATTCATCTTAACACCTTAAATCTATAACATTATAGAATATGTATATAACAATATATTATACTTACTATTTTTTTTAAATTTTTTAGAAAAATTTATCATTGTTTAAATCAAATAGAATTTCATGTCAAATATGGATTTTTTTTTAAATTTGAAAATAAGGATTTGGATTTTCCATTTTATAAGAAAAATCCTCATGTACCAAAATGGGGTTGGGTTGTTTTATTCATTTTAATTTTTATTGGTTTGTTTCTTTCAGTGGGTTCTAAAATTTATTTTTCAATTCTCTCTTGTATAATTGTTGTTGTTCCCGTGTTATACTTTTTAAAATGGGATTATAATGCAATATTTCAGAAGCTTTCTCGTAAAGATGTTGCTTTAGCATTTGTTCTTTGTATAGGATATATTATATATGCAACATTAATGGGTGATTTTTTACATTATTTTGGAATAGACCCTGGTAATTTTGGTGGTCAACAAGTAACATTATGGACTTTTGTCCCATTACCATTTTCATTAATGACTGAAGAATTTGTTAAATTTGTTCCATTCATGTTCTTCTTACGAGTAATTTACAAATATAGTGATAATCGTAAATTATCTGTAATATTGTCTATGATTATAACTATGATATTCTTTGCATTCATTCATACATTTAGTTGGCAATTATTTATATTTACAATTTGGATACAAGGTTTTGGTTCAATATTTGAGTTTATTGGATATATTAAAACAAAAAATATTTTAGTTTCATATCTGACTCATATATTCTCGGATTTTATATTTTATGGTATTGCATTTATGGGGCTTTCACTTTAACCCTAAATTTATTGAATTATTATAATATATTTTAATTCAATTTTTTGGTATTTTAACTAATTTTTTCTATGAAAAATTTTAAATATTTATATGAACTAACTTTTATCATGGAATTTGTAGGTAAAATTAACCGAATTAGTTCGTATTTGATTATTTCCATTGTATCTTTACTAACAGTATTGCGTCTTTATATTGGGAATTCTTTTCCTTATTGGTATTTGCTTACAAATCAACTTGATGAATTGCTATTAATTAACAATGCTCATTTGAGCCAATACTTCGCTAATTGGAATATTCATTCATTAAGTAAAACTATCGGTTATTCGCTTTTTTTAAAGTTTGTTAATGTAATTGGACTGCCTTATGGATTTGTTCTTTCGTTAGTATGGATATTGGGTGGAATTTTAATAGTATATGCTGTTTATAATTATTTCACTAAAAATCAGATTTTTCTGGCCTTAATATATTTATTTATAATCTTTTTGCCATGTGGTCTGGATCTTTTTATTAGTGGTAGAGTTTATAGGAATGCAGCTATTGCTCCATTTTTAATTTTGTTATTGTCTTCTTTATTTATTTTCATGAATAAGGTAATTTCTGAAGATATTTCTAATCGAAATCTGCTGGTTTGGGGTATTGTATTGGGACTTTTATTCACTTTTAATTATTATCTCAAAGAAGACGGAATTGGAATTTTAATATTATTCTTAGCTTCAATATTTCTTGTATTGATTCTTAAATTTGTGCCTGTAATTAAAAATAAAAGTTTTAATGTTAAAAAATCTTATAAAACCATTATTTTATGTATTATTCCTATTCTTATATTTGTAGGATGCACTTTTGCTTATTCTGAGGTTAATCATGAAAAATTTGGGGTGTATGATATTAATACAAGAACTGAAGGGGAATTAGGCGAATTTTTCCATAATCTTTTATTAATTGATGATAAAAATAACTCTGATGTTTATTGGGTTACTTATTCCACAATTGATAAGGCATGGAATGCTTCTCCTACATTACAAAGCAGACCTGACTTATTTAATAACTGGGTTCATTCCGGTTGGGCACAGGGGAATTTAAAAGAAAATAAGCTTAATGGAGATACAAATGCTTGGAGTTTAAGGGATGCATTGGCGGCTTCCGGTTTATATACTGATGAAAAATCAACAAGCGATTTCTTCCATAAAGTAAATGCTGAACTTGATGATGCTTTTAAAAATGGTGATTTAAATAAATCTGATAAAATATTCATATCCAAATATGCTGTTGGAAGATCTGTTGGTGAAATTTTCGATTTAAAAGATTTATTCTTCTCATTACTTAAAACATCCATTTTATATAAAGATTTAGGTCGAGATATTCAGGACTGTAATGTTGATGTAATGCTTCCGTCACTGACTTTTGGAGAAAATAATCAGGTTAAAGATGTTGAATCATTTTTACACATGAATATATTTACTAAAAGCGAATATTCACAGGATAATTTTGAATGGAATTTTGCAAAATCAAGTATTCATTTTTATCAATTAATTTCAATAATTATTGTTATCATATCTGTTATTTCATTCATTTTAACAGGCATTAATTTAATATTGAATAGATTCAAGTCAAAAAATCTTTCTTTAGTATTTCTTTTTGAAATATTGTTATTGGGAACATTTGCAGTACAGCTATTTGGTCTTTGTTGGTTTTCATCATTTTTAGGTTATTGTGAATACACTATGGCTTATTCATCTAATTGTCAAGCTATTTTTGCTATATTTGAAGTTTTAGCTATTGCAGGTATTGTTTCTATAATTGAAAAAGAAGGCATTCGAAATATTCTAAAAAATTAGTTTTAATTAAAAAAATAAAAAGAAGGTACTCTAAAATGTTTGAGTACCACTTGCAGCCCTTAAAGACACGCTTCTGCTAGTTAAAAGTTTGCTGTTTGAGTCATAAATATTTATAGTAGCATGGTCAGGATATAATGAATATGCATCTGCTGAAGCTATTTCCAGATAACCATCTGAATGAACTGTAGCAGGAACCATATTACCATTGTTTAAGCTTTTTCCATCTCTGGAATAGTAGATTTGTACAATAACATTTTCACCGGCATGTCCTGTTCCAACATTTATCCTAGCATATGTTTTATCTGCATCTCCGCTTCCCGTTGAAAAACTACCTCCAAGAATACTAATTGATGAAGGTGTTGAAGAAGGCGCAGGTGAAGGTTCTGAAGATGATGATTGAGGTACATCAACAGAACTGCTTGGTGATGTATTTTTTGAGTTTGATGCATTAGCTTGAGGTGTTTCACTTTTAAAAACGCCTCCTACAAAAAGCATTCCAACTATTAAAATCACTATAACAGCTACCAAACCAATAATTATTATTTTATTTTTATTATTATCATCAGTTTTCGGAGGTTCATTTATTATTTCCTTATTTTTTAACTTTGTTCCACATTTTTTACAATATGTTGGATTTCCCTTATTTTCTTCTCCACATTTTGGACAATACATTTTCTTCCCCTATTAATAACTTCTTTAAATCAAATTTGATATAATAGTTACATATGTTATTCATTATATGTAAATGTTCCAACATATTGGAATAATTACTTTTTTTAATTTTAATATTGATAATCCAAAGATTTAAATGTTTTAAATCTAAATAGTATATTAATAATGGCTTTTACATTTAATATGTAATTTATAATGCATTATTTTATTTTTTAATATATACAAGTCATATAGTCAAACATATATTATTACTGAATTCAAATAACAATGACAACGTGAAAATATGAGTGAAATAAAAGTTTCTATTATAGTTCCAGTTTATAATACAGGAAATTATCTTGAAGAATGCTTAGATTCAATTGTCAATCAAAGTTTAAAGGATATTGAAATAATATGCGTGAATGATGGGTCTACGGATAATTCTTTAAAAATACTTGAAGAATATGCCAAAAAGGATTCAAGAGTTAAAATTTTAACTATTGAAAATAGTGGTTTATCTATTGCACGTAATGTTGGAATAAAACATGCTAATGGAAAATATATTGGCTTTGTTGATAGTGATGATTTTGTTAATGAATACATGTTTGAAAAGTTATATGTATCATGCGAATTAAATAATTTGGATTTATCTATTTGTAAAATTTCTTTATTCGATAATGTGACTGGAAAATTTTATGATGACATGGAATATTATAATTTAAGTGTTTTTGAGAATCTTGAAAAGGATGTATTCAATGCTGATGACACTACTTCATTTACCTGTGATATAGTTGTAAATGCTTATAATAAACTTTATAGAAAATCTCTTTTAGAAGATAATTCAATTGAATTTCCTCCACATTTAATCTTTGAAGATGAAGTTTTCTTTATTAAAAGTTATTTGTTGGCTCAACGGATTTCTGTTGTGAATGAGTTTTTGTATTATTATAGAATTAATAGAGATGGTTCAATTTCATATTTGGATAAAGAGAACAATTATGTTGATATGGTTTATGTTTATAAAAAAGAAAGAGAATTTTTTAAACAGGTCAATAAATATTCCGAGTATAAGGTGGCATTGGCTAACAGGATGTTGTTTTTGATATTTGCTCGTTATACACAAACGGCTCCTAAGTATAAAGAAAATTTTTATAATGTTTTAAAAGAAGATTTAATTGAAGTTTTAGCAGATGATGAGATTAAAAATAATTTAAGTCTCAATGTTAAAAATAGGACATTAAAATTAATAGAATCCAAAGATTATGAGGAATTTTCAAAAATGGATCAATTTAAAATATTTTCATTGATTGTGGTATGTCATAATGCAGAGTCTTATCTTGAAATGGGTATTACCTCAATTTTAAATCAGCATTTTTCATTTGAAAGTAATATCCAAATGATTTTGGTGAATAATGGAAGTGAGGATAATACAGATTCAATTTGTAGAAAATATCAACACTTGTATCCTGAAAACATTGTTTATATATGTAATGATGAGGAATTGGATTTGGATATTGTCCAATCTGAAGCCGAAAAGTATACAAAAGGAGATTATACAATTCTTTTGGAGGAACCGTATAAATTAAATTCTGATGTTTTAAGTTCAATAGTTCTTAAAATTAATGATGAACTATGTGATGCTCTTGTTGTTACAATACATCATTTTGATGGTGATTTTGATAAATCTAAGTTTGAGAATTATTATAGAGATATACATTCATCTGGAATTAATACATAACTGGATAAGTTCAATCAAGTGAGTTTTCATGTTTTTAACAGACAAAATAAATAAAATTAATCTAAATTGTTGGGCATTATACTGTATTTTTGCTGTTTTCACATTGACTATATTCGGTTATGGTGTATATTTCCTCACCACTTTGGGTTTTTCATATATTGTAATTGGAGTAACGATTGGGATTTCAGCTTTATTGTCATCTATTATGCAACCATTAATCGGTAGATTTGCTGATATTAGACAATATTCCTGGAAAAATATTTTATTCGTATTAAACATTATTATGCTGATATCTTCCTTAGGAATATTTGTTGCCCCACATTATTTGTTAATTTTTTTATTCGGTTTAATGGTTGTTGTATTGGGTGCAATGTATCCATTTTTAAACACTGCTGTTTTTTATTATGAAAACCGTGGGATAGAAACCAATTTTGGTGTTTCAAGAGGATTTGCATCATTGTCTTACATGATTTTTTCAGCTATTGTCGGATTTATTCTTGTTGATAAGAATAATGTTATGATAATTAATTTATTCACTGTAATATCTGCAGTTCTCATGCTTTTTCTCATATATTCACTTCCATATTATGGTAGTAATGTAGATGTTGAAAATAAGTCTAAGCAGTTTAGAAATAATGTTTTATTAAAATATCCTATTTTTACTTTAATCTTCATTGCAATTGCATTATTCATGGTATTTCACAATATATTTTTGTGTTATATGATTAATATTTTTGAAAATGTTGGTGGAAATATCTCTGACGTGTCTCTTGCTAATTCAATTGGGGCTTTTTTAGAATTGCCTGCAATGTTTTTATTTGCCAAAATATTAAAAAGAGTATCTGTTAAAAAATTAATTGTTATAGCTAGTTTGTTATATGTTGTACGTTCTTTTGTTATTTTAACTGCAAAAGATCCTATGGGCATTTATATTTCATTAATTTTACACATGTTTACTTTTGCTATAATCATACCTGCTTCCGTTCATTTTACTGATGAAATAATCAGTGAAGAAGACAAATATGAAGGCCAAGCTCTTATGGGTGCAACATTAACCATTGGATTAATATTTGCTAATTTCATTGGAGGTAATATTCTCCAATTATTTGATGTTAATCTGTTGCTTGTTTCATTAGTCGTTATTACCGTTATCGGATGCATCTTTGCATTGACTTCATTTGTAGTTGAAAAAAAATAATCAATATGAACTGGGCTGTCTGATATGAGTTGAACTTCATGTGATAAAATTATATATATTAGAAAAAACTAACTTTAAGTAACTAAAATATTGAGGGAATTATGATTATGTCAACTTCTGATATTGGTAATAATGTTGTATTCAAAAAACAATTAGGATTAAATTATGAAATAGACCAAAAATATGTTGGTTTAAAAATGAAAGAAAATAATATTTTGTCTTTTAATTTCAGAGCCCCTGGAGATTTAATAAATGAAGTTGAAGACTATTTTAAAAGGTTTAAAATGGGTGAACCTATTCTTGTAGATATTGGTGGAACTGGTGATATTAGGTGTGAATTTAAAGGCCTGTCACCTGTTTTAAAAAATAAGGATGAATTTGATCAATATTTCATTTCTGCTACTTTGCAAGAAGATAAGCAGTATAATCCTTTAGAAGAGGAAAAATGTGAAACTTGCAGTGGGTGTGGATTCCACTAAAATTATTATTTTTTTTTAAAAATGTGGGTCTGTCAAAATTAATTTTTACCACATTAACTGATTTTTTTTAGCTCATTTACAACATAAAATCTTACAAAATAATTTTAATCATTAGTAATATATTTTTATATTTTATCAATTGATTAAATGGTCTATTTGGTTAATTTGATGTTATTTAAGGTTTTATTTATTATTTTTAAGTAATAACATTTATATATTTTTTTGATTATAAATAAATATATTATATTATAATATAGGAAGTCTTAATATGTTTGATTTAGTTCATCTAACTGTAAACTCACTGGCTATTGCTAATGTTTATGGTTTTGCTAACATAACAATTGGTTATTTTGATATAATTTTGGCATATTTGGTTGCTATTGTTGTATCTATCATTATAGCATTGATATTGAGAGTTCCGTTAATGCCGACTGATAGGTATTCATTTGATGTTAGTGCGATTTATCCAACTCCAATTATTGCAATTGGTATTTTATCATTATTTTTGGTTTTAAATTACACATTTGCATTTAATGGACTCCTACTTGCCGTTATTATTGGTATTTGTTCTGGTCTGTTCGTGAAATATTTATTTAATTATATATTTCCATCTCCAGCAGAGGGGGAGGATAAAAATGAATGAAATAATAGGTGTAATACTTGCAGCAATTATCTGTTGGTTAAATTTTGTAATTGTTGATACTTATTTCGGACTTCCTGAACAACCTGGTGTTAAAGGGGCTCGAATTATTGGTGAATCTATTAAAAAAAGAAACGGAGATATTGCTGGTGGATTTTTCCAAGGAAACATTTTATGTTCTCCGGATGCATCTGCTGGTACATTAATGGCATCTATTGGATATTTGGTTTTAGGCATTCCTGGAGGTATTATTGCAGCATTTTTAATATTCATTGGAAATAGGTTATGTGCTGATCCGGGTTATGCTGGAACTACTGGGTCATTAACTGCAACATTGCTTATTTTTATCTTTTCATTTATTGGACTGACTCCAGAAATGTTTATTGTAGGCATGGTTATTGCAATATTGACTATCCAAGGTATTGATCAAGTTAGGGCATCTATCATTCTTGGTAAGATAGCTGAAAAATTTAATAGACATGCTAAAGAGTGATATTTATGTATGTAGAAATTATTGGTGTAATTTTAATATTTGTATCTCTAAGAGCATTGATTACTAAAAATAGGGCAGAAAGATTATTATACTTAAATGTTATAGGTTTTGGAGTATCTGCATTAATTGCCCTTGTAATAAATACTCCGTTTGCTCTTATTGTTGCAGCAGCATTCTTTATTTGTTCTACAATTAGTGCAAATGCAATTGCATACACCTTAAAAAAATTAGATGAGGAAATACTTTTAGATTGAGGGGATTGTATGGAATTTTTTGTATCTATAATTGCAATTGCATTAATGATTATTGGTGCTTTGGGTATCATTTTACTTAAAAAACCTTTAGATAAAGTTATAATGTTTTCTATACTTGATGCAGGATTTTTATTAAGTGTAGTATTATTTAGATATTTGGATGTGGCTTTGTTTGTTGCATTATCCGGTCCTTTATCAACATTGGTATTTATAATGGCTATTGTTAAAATTAAAGAGATTAGGGCTAAAAAGGTAGAAAGTGGTGAGATACATGATTAGTGTTCAATTATTTTTCTATTTTGGAATTATTTTGGCTATTGTAGGTAGTTTAGCTACTGCATGGGGTCCTGGAGTTAAAGATCCTATTGTCAGAACATTCAATACTGAAATAGCATCAATCGGTGTTTGTTTGGTATTGTTATCCTATAATCATGTTTTAGCTTTATTAACATTAGTTGCAACAACAGTTGTCATTACTTTAATCTTATTTAGGGCTATTATTCGTTTAGAAGAAATGGGGGCAGACGTATGAAAATAGGAAAAATCTGGAATAAATTGGCTGATCCGAAAACTGTTCCTCGTTTATTTGCATTTTGTCTTGGAATTATCTTGATTTTGGGTTTATTTGTTCCTATGGCTTTGAATCCAGATCAATTATATACAAGACCGGCTCCTCAAGTTCAAATTGATGATGGCCTTCCAATCGCTCCTTATGATAGGGGTGGAGCAATATTAAAAGAACCAGGATTTGTTAAGGCACAGTTCCCTGAAAATTCTAAAGAATTAGGTATGATTACAGGTTATATGTCTCCATTAGCGGAATGGATATCTTCAATATCACCTTATTTCGGTACTTCAATTTATTCCTCTCCTGGTGGACTTATAGATGAAGTATTGTATTATACGAGAGGTTTCGATACCATTTTAGAATCTTCAATATTGATGATGGCATTTATTATTGCTTCATGGTTGGCGATTAATTATACAATGGATAGAAGAGACATAGAAAAAGACATAAAAAAAGCAGCTAATGATTCAGCTAATGTTGCTCGTGAAATAAAAATTAATGATGAAAAAGCTAGGGCTAAACAGTTAAGGAGGGATAACTAATGTTTTTACCTTCTCATGTTCCTGCTGAATTCCTTTCAATGTATTTGCCTGCTATTTATGGAGCGTTAATCATAGGTTTCATTGGATCAATGGCAATTGCATTAAATCGTAGAGATATTCATATTCTCATATTAACCGATTTGATAGGTCTTGCAATGATTATTATAGTTTCTGCAGTTGGTACTGATTTGGCAGAGGCTTTAATATTGCCTGGTTTGGTAGTTGAACTGGCTGAAACTTTAGCTATTTCTGAAATACTGCTTTCAAGAGAAATGCATAAAATCGAAGCAAATCCGAGGGCAAACTTAACTAAATCGACTTCCTTGTTCCCTCAGCCGTTTGCTTTGGATATGGAAATTATGACTACTGCACCTAATTTCATAGCTTTAGTATTAATCGCTTATGGAATATTTTTAACTGGATTTACTGGTGGTGCTGTTGCTGGTGGAGGAATTGTTCTATATGCTTTATCCAAAAAGGCAAGAGGACTTCCTGTATTAATTCTTGATGGTATTGCTGGCGTATCTGGTATTGCATGGTGTTTATGGATTATTGGATTCGCTTTATTCTTTGTAGCTCCTAGTTTATGGATACTTAGTTTATTCTTAGCAGCTTGTGGTTTATTATTAAAAGTAGCTTCAAAAGTTGGTTTAATTGGACTACTTATGAGAGAGGACATTGATAAGGAGTAGTGGTAAAATGGATTTTGTTACGCTTGGAGGAAATTTATTAGGTACAATATCTCTCGGAGATATCGTGTTATATATTACGCCACTTAGTTTGTTCTTATTTATTGTGCTTTTAGTATTTACATTGTTAATTGCAATAAGTAAAACCGAAACACAGGTAGAAGCTACATTAATGGAACTTTCGAATACTAATGTTAAAGTAGGTAAAAAAGAATTTAAACAAAGAAGATTTTTATCAGTAATTTGTGGTATTGCTTCTGCTGGAGCGATGATAACTGGAGATTTATTTAACTTTACATTATTCATGGCATTAATTGGTATTTTAAATATTGGTATTGTTTCTGCTGTAAAACAAACCACTGTTTTAAATTCTGCTTATCAATATGGTTTAATTGCTATGATGTGTAGTTTACCGTTATTCGGTGGAGCATCTATTATCCTTGCATCAACAGGAACTTTAAGTCTTGCTGTTCTATCACAGATGCCTGCAACTCCAATGGTTGTATTTGGTGCAGTATTGATGTTGCTTGGTATATTGGGTGAAAGTGGTGTAGCACCATTTTTCGCAAGTAAGGCTGAGATGTTTAGAACACCAGGTTCTCCATTTATTGTTATTATTCACTTAAGTTCTTTGTTTATTATTGTAAGGGCTGTTGAAATATTGTTATTGGTATTGTGGTAGTGAGAGTATGGTTAATCAAAAAAGCTTATGTATTATATTATTAATTATATCAACAATAGCTATTCTAGCTTGTCTGGTTATAAACTTCCAGGATTGGATTGTTTATTTGGTAGCTATTATCGGTATTCCACTTTGGGTCTTATCATTCGGCCTGCTTACAATGGCCAAACCTAGAGCGGAAGATGAAGAAGAAAGGGTGAAAGAACCGTTTACTGGATATTAGTGGTATTATGAATTTGATGGCAGATATTTTAATTAATGTATTTATTGCATTCCTTGCTGGAAGCTTACTATTAGGTTTGCACAGAAAAATAATGGCACGTGTTCAGAAAAGACCTGGTCCGCCTATTATACAGCATTTATTGCACTCTTTAAAATTCTTCTTTAAAGAAACTGCATTTCCAAAAACAGTTTCAATGCCCTTTTATATTGGTATTGTATTTATTTTGGCTGCGATTTGGGTAGTTGGAGTAATTGTTGGTCCGGTTGCTCACGGTTCATTATTAATTTTATTCGGTGTATATGCGGTTTATAAAATTGTTGAGCATAACTCAGGATCTAGTTCCGGTTCCCCTTATGGTAAAGCAAGTTGTGTAAGGGCTGTTTTATCCGCAGCAACTGAACTACCATTATTTGCAGCTATTGTGCTTGTTTATTTAAAAACAGGTTCAATGAATATAGGTGATATTATTAGTTATCAGGCTAGTAATGGTCCATTGGCATTTTCAATACCTCTTGCAGCTATAATGTTTTTCTTGTTATTGTTATCAAAATCTCCATACTCTCCATTTGGAATAACAAAAGACAAAGCATTAATTTCAGGTTTTGAAACGGAGCACTTTGGATTTTTAAGAGGATTTATAATGTTTTCAGAATCAATATCCTGGTATGTCATGTTATGGGTATTCTTAACAATATTCTTCGGACCATTAAGTGCAGTAGGTTATCTTATTGGAATGATTGTATTGACATTTATTACAGGATTTATTAATTCAACAACTCCAATATTAAATCCGAATCATTCTGTAATGACTCAAATAACTATGGGGGCTGTCTGTTTTATAGGAACAGTAGTAATGATATTAATTTAAGGATGGGGATAAGATGAGTTCAGAAAAAGTCATAGTATATTTAACTTCATTGGTTGCAATTGGTATAATTGTTGTTGGTTTGCTTGCAACAGTTCTTCATTCTACAATTTTGGCTCCAATCCCAATTTTGGGGTTAATTTTAGCTATCCTTGTATTGTTAACTAATAAAGGTCATTTTGCACATAAAATTGAAAATTTAGAGAAAATAATGTTTTTCGTAACATTTATAGTAATTATTTGTTCATTTATATTACTTTATAAACCAATTTAAGGAGATATTATGTTAGATTATTTAATTTATTTGCTTACATTTGTTATTGGTTCCATTCTTGGATTATTATACAGTTATAAGTTACATGGTGAACCTTATGTTGCTGATAGTAGTTTAGATATTAAAACTTGCATAATGTCTATTGTTGGTTGGATTTTAGGTTTTAATTCAGGTAATATGATTCTAGGAGGAATTGGATTTCTCTTAGCCGGTTTTGTCATGGGTGAAAGACCGGGATATGGAAGAAAAGAAACTGCTATTGGTTTGACAATAGCTATAATTATTTATTTAGTATTACACTTGATTAAATGATGTGATTTCAATGGATGATGAAGCAAAATTAGAAATGATGAAGGATCGTATGGTAAAAACTTATGTATGCCAAAGGGATATTATTCTTCCTTTAGCTGAAGATTTCGACTGTACTCCTGAAGAAGTAGAGCATATGTTCTTTGATTTATTGGATATGTCTGAAGTATTATCTTTGCATGCTACCTTTGAAACCGCACATTATCAATGTTTAGTTAAAAAATTACATGCTGATTTAAGACTATGCTGGTTTGTAGGTAATTTAGGTTTGCTTTCTAAAGAAGATGGCGATAAACTTAAAGAAAAATTAGCCGGTCAAATAATGGATGGTAAAAATTATTCTGATGTATTAAAAGAAGGTCAAAAAGAATTATTCCAGTTATTAAAAAATTCTAGATAAAGAGGGATAAAATGTTAGATTCAATTAAGGATGTTGTGAGGAAAAGCTCAATTCATGTCTGTATTGTAAATTGTGGGGGGTGTAATGGATGTGATGTTGAATGTGTCGCATTATTATCTCCTAGATATGATTTGGAGCAATATGGTATTTATGTTCACAATAATCCTCGTGAAGCTGATGTTCTGTTATTAACAGGTGCTGTTACAGAGCAATGGAGAACAAACTTAAAGAGAGTTTACGACAAAGCTCCTGAACCAAAAATTGTAGTAGCTATTGGAAACTGCCCACAATCTGGAGATGTATTTAATCAAGAGGGAGGTCATGTTTATGCTCCTGCTTCTGATTTTATTCCTGTTGATGCTGCAGTTTCAGGATGTCCGCCAAGGCCTAGTGAAATTTTAGAAGCTATTTTGGCTGTTGGTCCTCAAGCTATTGCTGATCGTGGGAGGGAAGAGAAATGATATTGCCAATTGGTCCTATTCATCCTGCTTTAAAAGAACCTATAAGACTTAAACTTCAAACGGAAGGAGAACGTGTTGTAAAGGCAGAAATTGAATACGGTTATGTTCACAGAGGTATTGAAAAAATTATTGAAGGTCAAACCTGGCAGAGAGGTATCTATTTATCTGAAAGAGTTTGTGGAATTTGTTCATATGAGCATACTCAGACTTTTGCAGAAACAATTGAGAGAATTTGCGGTGTTCAAGCACCTCCTAGAGCACAATTTTTAAGAGTCATTACTAATGAGTTAGATAGAATTCAAAGTCATTTTCTTGGAAATTCAACATTCTTCAAATCAATGGATCATGAAACTTTATTTATGCATGTATTGGAATTGAGAGAATATGCAATGGATGCCATTGAACTATTAACTGGAAATAGAGTTAATATGGGTTGGAATGTTGTTGGCGGAGTTAAAATGGATGCTGATGAGCGTCATTTCAAGCCAATCTTGGAAAATCTTAAAAAAATTGAAGAAGGCTTTGAGATTACAAGAGAAATGTTTGCTGAAGGTCCCGCTTTAGCTCTTCGTTGTAAGGGTGTTGGGGTTATGACTAAAAAAGAAGCTATTAAAGGAAGAACTGTCGGTCCAATAGGCAGAGGTTCCGGAATTAAATATGATTATCGTGAAGACCATCCAACATACAAGGATTATTTTGACTTCAATACTATTTGGAGAAAAGAGGGAGATAATTACGCAAGAACATTAAACCGTTTTGATGAAATTCCTGAATCCATTAGTTTGATTAGACAAGCTATTGAAAATATTCCTAAAGGTGAGATTCGTACTCCTGTAGAAATCAAATCAGGTTATGCACAATGGAGAAATGAAGCTCCTCGTGGTGAAGTAACTTATACAATTGAAACTAACGGTAATTTAATTAAGCATATTTCCATAAGGACTCCAAGTATTCCAAATATGGATTCCTGTGCTAAATATATGATTAGGGATGTTGCTTCAGTTTCTGATGCTATTTCAACTTATGCTTCTTGTGACCCATGTGTTGCATGTGCTGAGAGAGTTGCAGTTACAAATGAACATGGTGAAACTTATTTAACAGATATTTGTGAGGTAAAGTAAATGTCATCTTTAATTTGGTATATTTATGATTTTGCGAAGAAAGCATGGGCTGATGCATTTACTAATGCTAAATCTTTACCTGAACTTGCTGAAAAGCCGGAAAGATTTAGAGATTTTCCAAAAGTAAATAAGGAATTTTGTATTGGATGCGGTGCCTGTACTGTTTCTTGTCCTTCACCTAATGCAATTAAGATTATTCGTGAAAAGGATGATGAAACCGGAGAGGGATTAACTTTCCCTGTAATCAATCCCGGCGCTTGTATTCGTTGTGGTTTCTGTGCGGAAGTTTGTCCTACAGACCCAAAAACATTGGAATGTGGTGAAAACCATTTAATCATGCCTGAATTCAATATTATTCCTTCAAAAAAGCAATACATTGTTGATGACTTTTTATGTATTAAATGTAAAAAATGTATGAAAAAATGTCCTGTCGGGGCAATTTCTCTTGTTAATGATAAATTGCATGTAGATCAACTTAATTGTATTGGCTGTGGTGATTGTATTGATGTTTGTCCGGTTAACGGAGCAATGAAAGAAGTATTTGTTGAAAATCTTAACGGCCAAAAGGATTTAATTCTTCTTACTGTTAACTATATTGAAGATTATATTAATTCAAAAGAGGAAGATTTAAGAGCACTTGAAAAGAATAGTTTGCTTCAATATGACATTCCTTTAGATGAGATTTGGGATAAAGCTCTTAAGATTATTCCTGATGAAGAAGTCAGCTTCCAAATTATTTCCAATGCAATTAATAGACTTAAAATTAGAATTATTGATTGGGATAAGGATAAATGTAAGAAATGCCAATTATGTATCCCTGACTGTCCTACAAAATGTATTTCATTTGATGATGATGCAGATACTATTGTTAGGGATAAGGATAGATGTTTAAGATGTAGTATATGTTACCAAACATGTCCTTTCTCAGTAATTAAATACTTTATAGCCAAATTCTCTTTGGCTGAAGACAGGATTATTCATGTTACTGTGAAAGCATCTAATTTAAATGAGGAGATTTTAATGGAGTGAGTGTTATGATTGATAGTTATACTAAAACTCCAAGGCCATTAAGACGTGTTGATGTTGATTATTTAATTAATCAAACAAAATGTGATAATTGTGTTGATAAACCATGTCTCAGTTCATGTCCTATTGATGCAATATATATGGATGATAGTGATGGTCTTGTCAAAATAAAAAATACTTGCTTTGGTTGTGTTTTATGTCGTAATGCATGTCCATATGATGCAATTTCTTTAGATGTTCAAATGGATCCTCCTATTAAGGAAGAAGTTCCAAATATTAATATTAAATTATGTAAAGCATGTGGTGCATGTGTACAGGCTTGTAAAAATGGATCTATTCATATTTTTAATGATGGTAAACACCCTCCACACAGTGAAATAGATAAAGACACTTGTGTTCGCTGCGGATACTGTTTTAGGGTATGTCCTACTGATGCAATTAAATATGGTCAGTTACTTCCTAAAACTGTTAAAGGAGGTAAAGCAATCGTTGTCAATCAGGATAAATGTATTGGCTGTATGACATGTACTAGAGTTTGTCCTTCAACAGGTGCAATTAATGTTGGAAGAACAAATAAACTGCCTTATATTAATCCTGGATACTGTGCAAGATGTGAAGAATGTATGCATTCCTGTCCTTCTGGAGCAATAAGATATGCTTCACGTAAAAAGGCATATAAAATGTATAGTGAAATTAAATCATTTGATATTGTATCCAATATTGCAGACAATGATATGAAAAGATTATCCTTGGATTTAATCAGCCTTAATTCTGTTCTTAAAAAAGTTGCTACAGCAATGTCTTTGGAATTCGATGACCAGAATTTCGAAAATTTCATTGAATGTAAAGTTAATGATCAAATGGAAAAGGAATTGGGTGTTGTTTTGGATTCAGGCATTGAACTCAATAATTTTGATAGGCTATTCGGTTCTTATTTGATGGATAGAAATATTGAAGTCTATTCTAAAAAATGTATCGCCTGTGGTGAATGTTATAATGTATGTCCTGTTGATGCTATAGAGCTTAATGGTCCTAATCCAATTTCAATTAATGATAATTGTGTTTACTGTGGAAAATGTGTTGAAAAATGTCAATTTGATGCTATTGGAGCTTATGATGACTATTACTATAGTAAAGACACTGATTTGTATTATGCGAGATCTTACCTGTTTAAACAAAGGGAAGGTGATTTATCCATTTCCACGACTAAATGTCAGGCATGTGCAATTTGTGTGAGAAATTGTCCAACTGATGCTTTGGTTTTGGCTGATAATCATGTTGAATTTGTTGAAGATAAATGTATTTACTGTAGAACTTGTGAGGCAATTTGTCCTGTTGATTCAATAAGAATTATTAACTTTAGGTGAATTAATGTTTGAAAAATCTTTTATAACTGACTGTGAAGGTCCACTAACACTTAATGATAATGCATTTGAATTATGCGCACACTTTATTGAAAATGGCGGTGAATTATTTAAAATTCTTAGTTTATATGATGATTATCTTGCTGATGTCGTTAAAAAAGAAGGTTATAAAGTAGGAAATACTTTAAAATTTATCTTGCCATTTTTCGTTCTTGAAAATCTTAAAAATAAGGACTTGATTGATTTTTCAAAAAATAATATATATGCGATTAGGGATTCAAAATTTCTATTAAAATATTTAATGGGAGCTATGAATACTTACATAGTCAGTACTAGTTATGGTCAATATATTGAAGCACTATCTAATTATATGGAATTCCCATTTGAAAATACATTTTACACAAATGTTGATGTAGATGCACTACATTTAAATGATGAAGAATTGTCTAAAATGGCAGAATACAAAATTCAAATATTGGATAATCCTGAAGATTATGAACTATTTGATAGGATTTTCTTTAATGAAATTCCAAAAATGGATATTTATGAAAAAATCAAAAAAATTGATGTTGTTGGAGGATTAGGTAAAAAATTAGCTATTGATACTATCATTGAAAGAGATAATGTTGATATCAACAATCTTTTATATATTGGTGATAGTATTACTGATGTGGAGGCATTGGAATTTGCCCGCAAAAATAATGGAATCTCAATATCTTTCAATGGTAATGAGTATCCTCTTAAAGTAGCTGAATTTGCTATTGTTTCTCCAAGTGCAGTAACTACTGCTGTAATTGCAGATCTTTATGCAAATTATGATAAGGATAAAGTTTTACAGTTTATTAATGATTATAACTCACAGAATGATTTAAATAAATTATTTTCAGAGTATAATATTTCAAAAGAAATCAATGATAAATTCTTTGAAGTGTTTGATGATAAGAATTATCCTATTATTGAAATTGTTAATGATAAAAATTATGATAAAATATTAAAAGAAAGTGTCAATATGCGAAATAATATTCGTGGCGAAGACATAGGAGGACTTGGATAAAATGAATTATGATAAAGTCGAAGACACCTTTTTTGAAGCTTTTGAAGGTAAATATGTGAGAGCTTTAATTACAGGACCAACTGAAGAAATTGTTAAAAGAGCAGCATATGACTCTACTTCAACTCCAAGTGCAGTTATAGGTAGGGTAGAAGGTGGTGTAGAAGGATTTTTGGATAAAAGTGAAACTCCTGACGGCCGTTTTGGTGCTGTTGTACAGTATTGGTTAGGTGGGGATGATAAGGAAAAATTCGCTTTTGAATTATCTTATCGTTTAAGGCAGGATGTATTGGTTAAGCCATTTACACGTATATTTGACTATTCTGATAGTGAAAGTGATGATTATATTGAAATGATGGATATTGTAGGTCACTGTGGTGATGGATGGGAATGGATTGTTGAAGAATACGGTCGCCGCATGATAAATGTGCCTATTGCAGTTCCTGATTTCCAAATTGAAGAAAAGTTTAAAATTAATGATGGTATAATGGGAGGTAATTTCTGGTATTTATGTGAAACTCCAGAAGCAGTAATAACTGCTGGTGATGCTATAATTAATGCTATAATGGAAGTTGAAGGAGCAACCACTCCTTTTGATGTTTGCTCTGCGGCTTCAAAACCAGAAACCAATTATCCTGAAATCGGACCAACTACAAATCATTATTACTGTCCTTCTTTAAAAGAGAAGTTGGGTGATGAATCAAAAGTACCTGAAAATGTTAATTATATTCCGGAAATAGTTGTTAATGCTACAAATGTGGATGCTATGTTTAAAGCATTAAAGGCAGGTATTGATGCAGCTATTGATGTTGATGGTGTTATTGGAATATCTGCAGGTAATTTTGATGGTAAACTTGGAGATAAAATTTATAATTTATTGGATTTACTGAAATAAGGTTATAGTATGGAAATGCTTGAAGATGATTTAAATGCAGAAGTTATAGGATTTGGAGCATTGAATGTAGATAAACTATACTCTGTTGAAAATATTGCTGGAGCAGACGAAGAAAGTTTTATTAAAACTAGCCAGGATACTCCTGGAGGTTCTGCAGCTAATACGATAGTTGGTTTATCAAGGTTAGGCATATCAACTTCAATTATAGGTAAGATAGCCGAGGATGATGACGGTGAGTTAATCGAATATAACTTGGCATTTAATGGAGTTTTTTCAAATAATTTAATTTATGCTGATGAAGGAAGTACTGGTAAGTGTTTGGGTTTTGTCGACTCCAATGGTGACAGATGTCTTTATGTAGATCCGGGAGTTAATGATGAAATTGTAATTGATGAAATTAACACCCTAAACATTATGAGATGTAAAATAATGCATTATACTTCTTTTGTTGGTGATTCATTTAAAACTCAGATAGAATTACTTGAAAAATTAAATAAGGATTGTGTTTTGAGTTTTGATCCTGGAATGCTATATGTTCAAAAAGGATTTGATGAAATAAAACCAATTTTGGATAGATGTGACATTTTACTGATAAATGAATCTGAATTAAGATTATTATTTAATGATGATGAGTCCTCATATAAACAATTAGCTAAAAAACTTTTTGATTGTGGAATTAGCACAATTGTTGTTAAAAGAGGTTCTCAGGGAGTTTATGCTTGTAATAATAATGAAGAATGTGATGTTGGAGCATTTAAATGTGATGTTGTTGATACTACTGGTGCTGGGGATAGTTTTAACAGCGGATTTTTATATGCTTATTTAAAAGAATATGATTTAGAAAAATCATGTAAAATCGGTAATTGGGTAGCCAGTAAGGCTATTGGTGGATTTGGGATGGAGAAATTTCCTAAATCAAATGAACTAAAAGAATTTATTAATGAGATTAATTAAAAATAACATGTAGGTAATAATATGTATGTGTCGTTTATAAAACAGATGAAAAGTTTAGAACGTGAAGTTCTTTTAAAATCTGTTGAATTAGATGATGATGGTGATGATTTCCAATTTGAGTTATCTGATTTTAAAACTGAAGAAGAGATTATTGCCGTTGCACCGAAATGCGTGAGATGTAATACTTGTGTTGGCACATGTCCAGTAGATGCTATTAAACCTGCTAATATTTTCAGGTTAGCTAAAATTACTGATAAATGTGTTAAATGTGAAATCTGTGTTCAAACCTGTCCTGTTTCAGCTATTAAGTTGATTAAAAATGTTGTTACTTATCATGAAGGTGATGATGAGAATGAAGGTTTCATGGAATACAGTGTAAATAATGTCCGTTATTATCATAGAACTGTTAGAATGAATGACATTAAAATCGATTACACTCAAGGTAATAATTGGCAAGACTGCGCTGATTTATGTCCGACAAATGCATTTACTTTAGAATTTAAAGAATTTTTTGATAAATTAGGCTTCGATACTGGTATTGATTTAGATGATGATACATTATATCCTTATATCAATAAGAAATTGTGTATTGGATGCAGTGCTTGTGTTGAAATTTCAAAAAATGATGGTGCCATTACATTGGATAGAATTCTGGGACCTATAGTTCACAGCAGAAAAATTGAAGTTAACCATGATTTATGTGTTAACTGTTTCTTATGTGAAGAAAATTGTCCCGTTGATGCTATAAGGTTAGAAGATGGGGAAGTTGTATTGGATGATGATAAATGTATTCGCTGTGTTGAATGTAGTAATCATTGTCCTGTTGAAGCATTAAAACGTGTAGAAATTGAATAGGAGGTATTGTTTTGAAAGCTAGAGAGTTAATGGATAAAGATTTCGCATATTTAAATAGCGATGATAGTGTTGTTGAAGTATCTAAAGTTATGGAAGAAATAAGAAGATTTACATGTCCTGTTGTTAATGAAAATAAACAATTAATTGGATGGGTAACTTCTTTTGATGTAACAAGAGGTTTAAGAGAAGGTAATGAAAAAATTAGTGAAATCATGAGTTCTTATGAAGAAATTACTACTATTCATGAAGATGCTCCTGCAAGACTTGCTGTTCTTTTAACTGCAAATAATAAATTTGTTACAGTTCCTGTTATTAACGATGATAATCAGGTCATAGGTATGGTTCGTGCTTGTGATATTGTTGAATTATTATCTGAACTATATGATATTAAAGTTGTAAAATTATATAAAGCGATGCAACATCAACTTAAAGGTGTTACCTGGGAAGAATTAATGTCCGCATCAGCTTTGGTTTCCAAAAAAACCACTGGTGTAAAAATATCTCCGGAACAATATGAAGAAAATATTATGAATTCCACTTTTGGTGAAGCTATTTGGGCAACAGGTGGATTGGAAAAATTCTTTGCAGGTCTAATTTCTGTTGGTGAAATAGTTATTGCACGCAGAGTTGGTAAAGCTAGAAAATAATTATGATTTAAAGTGATTTTGATTTATCTAAATCATTTTAGGAGGTTTGTATATGATAATAGTTTTGGCTAAAACAGTACCTAAAGATGAAGCTGCAAAAGCAAGCATCATCGAGTCTTCAAAAGAATTGATTAAAAATTCTCAATCAGAAGAAGGAAATATTGATTATAATCTATATGAAGATACTTCTGATAATTCATTAATGTTTGTTGAAAAGTGGGAATCTATGGAAATCCTGCAAAAGCATATGCAGACAAAGCATTTCCTTGAATTTGGTCAAAAAATTGGCGATTTGGTCACTGGTGAAATGAGCATTGATTTATTTAATTCTGAAAAACTTGAATTTTAATTCTTTTTCAGAAATTTTTTTGCTACTGTAACACAATTGGCAGTGTGCCGCCCTCGTAAGGCGGAGGTTGCGGGTTCAAGTCCCGTCAGTAGCTTTTTTTTAATTTTATTAATATTCAATTATTTTACATATTTTTATTTTTGAGAATCAGTAAAAAATAAATTTTTGATTCTTCATTTAAAATAAATTGACAAATTATTTTTTAGATTTAAATATGGAAAAACTTCTATTCAAATTAACATTTGATACTACATTAATGATAATATTTTTATTATATTTTAGATAAACATTAATATATATTGGGAGGATTTCTTATGAATAAGAGTGATTTGGAAAGAGACTATTTTATGCTTAAGGGGCCACTTGCAAAAAAAGGTTATGACTGGTGGTGGCATTCACTTACTGCATATAATAAGGAAACAGGTGAAGCAAAACCATTTTTTATTGAATATTTTGTGTGTAACCCTGCATTAGCTGAGGATAAACCTACATTAGGTCAGGATCCTGAAAATAAAAAATTAGGTAAAAAACCTTCCTATTTCATGATGAAAGTAGGAACATGGGGTAAAAATCCTAAACAGATTCATAATTTTTACTCAATGAAAGATTTCCAATGTCCGGATAAGGAATTGGATATTCGTGTAGGGGACTGTTCACTAACTGAAACCCATATGTCTGGTTCATGTACAGTAACCGAAGAAGATGCCAAAAACCATCCTGAGTATATGTGTGATGCTGGGGATATGAGATGGGATTTGGATATTGATAAACAGATTGCATTCAATGTTGGTTATGGTGCAAACGGATTATTTAGAAAATTAAACTCTTTTGAAATGTTTTGGCATGCTGAAGGAATTAAAACTGAATACAGTGGAAGTATTTGGCTTGATGGTGTTGAATATGAAGTTATTCCTGAAAAATCATATGGATATGCCGATAAAAACTGGGGTGGAGACTTTACTTCTCCATGGCTTTGGATTTCTTCATGCAATTTAACCAGTCTTAAAACCGGTAAAAAATTAAACAATTCTGCATTTGAAGCAGGTGGCGGAAGGCCAAAAGCATTTGGAATATCTATTCCGCGTAAACTATTAATAGGATTTTATTATGAAGGAACCATGTATGAATACAACTTTGCAAGGTTCTGGAACATGGTTAAAATTGATTTTGATTTTGAAGAGGGGGATGATGTCCACACATGGCATGTAAATGCCTCTAATAAAAATTCACGTATGGAAATGGTATTGTACTGCAAACGTGATGAAATGATGTTTATTAATTATGAAGCTCCAGATGGACAAAAACGTCACAATCGTTTATGGAATGGTGGAAACGGTTGGGGTGAAATTAAATTATATAAAAAAGACGGTACATTAATTGATCATGTAAAAATGGAAAATGCTGGCTGTGAATATGGGGAGTATGATAAATAATGATATGGACTGATGTTCTGGCATTAATTGTTGTTTATATTTATGTTGCAGCCATATTTGTAATAGCCGAGAAGATTTTAAAGGCCAAGCCTGAGGTTTCACGTAAATTTCTACATATTATGGTAGGTAATATGATATTTGCCATGCCGTTTTTCTCAGATCCCTGGGTAATGGTTTGGTTTTTAACTTTACCGATTACAATAGGATTATTCTTCCTAACGGAATATTCACCTATCAAAATTGAAAACAGCGTAACTGAGTCAGGGCATGCTTTAGGTTTGTTCTTCTATGCAGGTATTTGGACAGTTCTGATTGCTGTATTTTCCAATCATCTGTGGATTGTTGCACTAGCTATTGTGCCTATGGTATACGGTGATGGTTTTGCAGCATTAATAGGTCAAAAATTCGGTAGAGTCAAATATAAGGTATTTGGTGGTGAAAAATCATTGGAAGGATCACTTACAATGTTTGTAGTAACAACTGTAATGAGTGTATTTGTCTGGATGGTTTTCTTAACAATTGGTTATCCAATGCCTAACTTTAATTTGGCAGCTATTTTAGGAATTTCTGCTGTTGCAACTATTTGTGAAGCTTTAAGTTATGGTGGAATTGATAATTTAACTGTTCCTGCATTAACTTCAATTTTATATTATTTGGTAACTATTACAATATAGTTACTTTTCACTTTCTATTTTTTGCATTTCAAATGTGTATTTCTGCATCTTAGCTGAAGTGATAATTAGGCCTTTATATATTATTGTTCTAACTATTATTAACGAAATACACAGAGGTTATGTAAATGAATGATTATGAAAGAGCAGCTGAAAAGGTTGATAATAAACTTAAATTTTATAGAAACTTAATACCTTATGTTTGTATAAATGCATTTTTAGCTATAATTAATGCAATATGTTCACCACACTTTTGGTGGGTTTTGTTTCCAGTATTTTTCTGGGGAATTGGTGTATTAAAAGACTTTTTAAAAGCGTTTGTATTTCAAGATATTTGTAGCGATGAATATCGTGAAAGAAAAATCGCACAAGAAATGGAGAAATTATCAAAATGAAAGTAAATTTGTTCTTTTCAAGAGATGTTGAAGAACCATATGCGGATATTCATACAAATGAGTTAACGGACAATATTCAAAAAGCGATAAATCTTTTAGAAGATGAATCAAAAAATGACATGCTTGCGGTTAAAAAAGGAAAGGATATTACCTTTTTGGAATATGATGAAATTTTTATGATTCGTGTTGAAGATAAGGTTGTTAAAGTTTATACTCACAATAATGATTATACTGTTAAAAAAGCATTATATCAAGTTGAAGAGTCTTTAGATCAGTCTTTTGTTCGTATATCAAAAACAACAATTATTAATATTAAAAAGATTGATCGTGTAGCTCCATCCTTAAAGGGTATGATGTTTATAATGTTGAAAAATGGTTTGAAGGATAATATTTCAAGAAAATATTTGCCTGAGTTTAAAGAGGCATTAGGTTTGTAGGTGTTAATTATGAAAATCACTGATATAATACAAAGACTTGCATTAGGGGCATTTGTCGGTTGTTTTATAGTTGCATTAATTGAAGTATTAATTGCATTTCAGTCAGGACCACAGAATGTTGTTTTTTCAGGTTATGATGTAATTAATGCATTTTTCGGATCTGTTGTGATTGGATGGGCATTTTCTTTAAGTGGTTTAATCTATGATAGGGAAGATTTATCTTTGCCTTTGCAAGTGTTGTTTCAAATGGCTATTGGATTTACGGTTCTATTTAGTGTGGCTATATATTTGGGATGGTTGCCATTAACTTTCGGAATTGGTGTAATAATAGAATGGGTTATTATTGCAGTTATTTTTGCAGTAGTATTCTGGTTAGGTTTTTATATCTACTATTATTTGGAAGCTCGCGAAATAAATCAAAAATTAGGATAAAGAGAGTATTATGGGGATTTAACCCCAAATCTCTTAAATATATACAAATGGGTGAGTAATATAACGTATTGCTAATTTAATAACAATAGTTAATTTACAATTAAAACTATTGTTATATTTATTATATAAATATTATGTTTTTAGTTATATTGTATCTTTAGCTAATTTCATGCCCAAATTATATGCAGAGTCTAAATCCTTCGGAAATTGTTTTTCAAGGGTTTTTGCTTTTTCTTTTTCATCAAAGAGGTAATTTTCATATAATGAATAATCTTTAAATTGATATGTGTCATATACTTTCAGTGAATAAGGTTTTCCGAAAGTATAGGAAAGATATTCTTCAGTTGTCTTAAAAACAGTTTCTTCATAAATTTCATCAGACAACTCTTTTTTAACATTCATTGAATAGATTATTCCATTAGGTTTTTTGGAAGCCAGTGATTCTTTACCGTAAACTAATTTGGAAAACATTAATCTTTCTAAAAAGCTTTTTAATTCACCGGTAATGCCTCCAAAATATATTGGACTTGCAAATACTACTGCATCACTTTCATGAATTTTTGGAAGCAATTCCCTTAAATCGTCTTTGATTGGGCATTGCCCATAGTATTTTCCACCAATCTTTTTGCAGTGGAAACAGGATTTGCAGCCTTTGTAATCCAAATCGTATAGTCTTACAGTATTGATATTGTATTCTTGGATATTATTTTTTTCTAATTCATTTTTGATTCCATCATATACTCTATTTAGAAGTTTTGTCGTGTTATATTTCTTTCTTGGTCCGCCATTAATCAGATAAAATTCCATCTAATCACCTTTAAAGCCACATTCTGAACATACATTGGTCTGAAAATGAATTACTCCTCCGCATTCTGGACACATCCATCTTTCACGATCCTGTGCCATAATTTTTCCAATGCCTGTGGTTTTTATTCTTTTAGCACTGTCCAATGTATTAAAATCATGTCTCTTAACATATTTTTTTGAATGTTTTTTTATTAAGGGGCATGGAAATTCGCTGCATCGACCGCAGTAACTAAAATTCTTAGTATCAAAACAGGATTTGATTTTACATTTTAAACTAGCTTTGTTTTTACCGTCATCCCCAATTAAACAACCTACACATGGATTTTGGTATCTTTCACAACTAATACAATTAACTCCACAAGGAGCGAATAACTTTGAATCAATAGTATCTGGCATTTTCATAATATCTCTACAAAAAAGTTATATTAATTTAAAAATAAATATTTTTGTAAAAAATCGGTTTGATTCAAATGACATTAATTATTCATCCTGAAGTAGCAAGTTTAAAAGATCAGTTAGCACAGTTAATTTTGCAATATGATAATTTAATAAGTCATGTGGGTCCGGAAATTGAAAGACAATATGTTTTAGAGTTTGGAATATTGGAATATGAATTGTATAATCTGGAACTTAAAATCGATAAATTAAAACGAAAGCTTCAGTTAATCCAAATTGAAATTAACCACGGAAATGAAATTGATTTGGATAAGATTGAAAAGATACTGCAGGAAGAGTTTGAAGAGTTTGAAAAGCAGGTACAGGCCCAAATAGATGAAATCAAATCTCTTGAAGAAAATACTCCTGAAAAATTATCTGAAAGTGATACAAAAAAACTTAAAAAACTTTATCGGATGCTTGTTAAAAAATTACATCCAGATTTAAATCCTAATCAGACATTTTTTGAATTGAATTTATTTTATAGGGCAGTATATTGTTTTGAACATGGTGATTTAAAAGGTTTGGAATCTGTTGCAGCCATCCTTCCTGAAAATGCTGGGGAGGAAACTACCCAAATAGATGATTTAAAAAAATTGGTTCGGGAGTATGAAGATAAAATAATGGAACTTAAGGAAAAATATCCATTTAATAAAAAAGAATTACTTGAAGATGATGAATCAGGTCAGAAATATAAAAACATGCTTAATGAACTGATTGAAGATAGAAAAGAAGATATTGAAAATCTTGAAAATAAAATTAATGATTTGATTTAAATGGCAAATATTCAAAAACCTAATTCGGATATAACAGATATTGTAGGTTTTCTTCAAAAAGGCGGCAAGTTAAAGCCTTTTTTAAAGGATATATTTTTAATAAAGACTTATGTTGCAGGTTTAGATTATATTGATTATATAGATGATATTTTTCCAATAATTAAAGTTAGGGATAAACTGGAATTGCTTCGTGAAGCTTCAAACGAATATGACAAGCATGCTATTCTGGTTAAGTATAATGGCCAGAAAATAGGTTATGTTCCACGAAAAGATAATTATGTATTGTCTAAGCTCATGGATGGCGGAAAAGAGCTATATGGTGTCGTTGTAAGCTTTGGTGTAGATAAAGTTTATGAAGGATATGAAATTAAATTCATCAATTTTAAAATATTTCTAAAAGAGTCCTAAAAAACATTAACTTTATATGTACTTAAAACAAATATTTTATTACTGTTAAAATTTTAGCAGTTTGCTTTTTTTGGGATAAGTTCCCATTGGATGTGGCTTTTATAGCTGAACAAAAAAAGGTGAAATTTATGTATAAATATATTAGAGATGCTTGGAAAAACCCAGATGAGTCTTACGTACGTGAACTCATGTGGCAAAGAGCTCCACAATGGAGACGTCAAAAAGTAGTACAAAGAATTGACAGACCTACTAGATTAGACAGAGCTAGAAGTTTAGGTTACAGGGCTAAAAAAGGTTTCGTTTTAGTAAGAACCAGAGTAAGACGTGGTGGAAGAAGAAAATCACGTTTCAAAGGCGGTCGTAAACCTAAAAGAATGGGTGTAAACAAAATCACTCAAGCTAAATCTATTCAAAGAATTGCTGAAGAAAGAGTAGGCAAAAAATACCCTAACTTAGAAGTATTAAACTCTTACTGGGTATGGTCTGACGGTAGATATAAATACTACGAAGTTATTTTAGTAGATCCACAAAGTCCTTCTATCATTAACGATAAAAAAATCAATTGGATTTGCTCCAAAAAACACACTAATAGAGCTTTAAGAGGTTTAACTAGTGCTGGTAACAAAGGACGTGGAATAAAATCTAAAGGAAAAGGTAGTGAACAAGCAAGAAGAAGAGATTTATAATCTCTCTTTTTTACTACTCTTTTTGATTTTCATGATACATAATATAAAATTTAGAGTCTTTGTTTATGAAAACGAAGATGTTGAGGAACTATCACAAGCTATTTTAAATATTTTGCCTGAAGCCGAAATAGAAGCGGAAGAGGCTGAAGGTTTAACTGAAGATAAAATAATAATTTTATCAGGTGTTGTTTCTAAGAAAAGATACACCAAAGCTTTTTTTAACTTACTTTTAGAATCTGTGGATTTGGATAAATTAAACGATGATTTAGAGCGAAAAATCGATGAAAAAGGAAACTGGTTTTTAAGATTTGATAAAGCCGATGCCATAGATGAAAAATTAACTATTAAGGATTCTGGAGATTCTATTCATCTTAAAATAAAAATTGCTGCTTATCCTGCAAAAAAAGAAATTGCAGTGGAAAAGGTTAGAGAAGCTATTTTGGATGGATGATATGAATTTTCAAGATGTAATTGCTTATTTTGAAGAAATATCTGATGAAAGCGTTGTTAATTCAAATAAAAGATTTGCTATTGGATGTGAATATTCGTATGGTATTAGACTTCCAGTTATTAGAAAATTAGCTAAAGAAATTGGAAAAGATCATGATTTAGCTATTGAACTATGGAATCATCCTTATCATGAATCTCATTTGCTTGCTACGATGATAGAAGAAAAAGAAAAAGTCACTTCTAAACAATTGAACGAATGGGTTTATTCATTCTATTCATGGGATATTGTAGATCAGGCCTGTATTAACTTACTTGTTGATTTGCCGCAAGCCCGAGATAATATTTTCATATGGTGTGAGTCTGAAAAGGAATTCGTTAAAAGAACTGCTTTCAGTTTGATTGCGGTTATTGCAGTTCGGGATAAGAATGCTGAATCCGAATATTTTGATAAATATTTTCCATTAATTAAAAAAGCTTCTTTTGATAATAGAAATTTTGTTAAAAAATCAGTTAATTGGGCTTTAAGACAAATTGGAAAACGAGACATTGAATGTAATAGAAAAGCATTGGATGTTGCTTATGAAATATCTCAATTTGATGATAAGGCCTGCAGATGGATTTCATCCAATGCAATCAGAGAACTTGAAAGTGAAAAAGTTCAAAAGAAATTGTCTTAATTGAATTGTCTATCTACATTTAATTAGTTAAAATAATGCATGATTCATTTAATGTTGTTTAAATTAAATGATGGTTTTATAATTTTGTTATTTTAATCATTGTCCGCCCAAATAATTCATGCTCTCTTTCATTATATGGGTGAGTATATTCAATCAATTTTTTTAATAAATTTGGCAGGGACACCACCGACTACTGTTTTTGCACTGACATCTTTAGTTACAACTGCGCCTGCTGCAATGATTGCTCCCTCACCGATTGTAACGCCAGGTAATATTGTAGCATTAGAACCAATCCAGACTTTATTGTCTATTTTTATTGGTGAAGGGCATAAGTTTTCTCTTTTTTCAAGTTCTTCTTCATGGTTTAATGTTGCAAGAACAACATTATGTCCAATCAAAACATCATCGCCAATGTAAATTCCTCCCTGGTCCTGAAATTTGCAGCCAGCATTAATGAAAACGTTTTTTCCAATATGTATGTTTTTTCCGAAATCAGTGTAAAATGGTGGGAAAAGTCTGAATTCATCATCCACTTTTTTCCCGATTAATTTGGAGAATAATTTTCTTATTTCTTCAAATTCGTGGTATTGATAATTGATATCGCAGGTTATTTTTTGTGCTTCCTGGGAATAATAATTACAGGCTTCTGCTCCTTCTTCATCCATGGTTAATGTTTTTCCTTTATTGAAAATTTCTAGTAATTCTTTTAGTTCTAACATATTATTAGTTTTTTTAATTAGTTTAATATAATGATTTTCATTGAAAAAATGTTGATTAAATGAGATTTATTTTTTTTTACATTATATTTTTTGTTTTCATGAAGT
>NZ_JAZRJY010000058.1:0-2571 GCF_045646045.1 Methanobrevibacter sp.
TATGCGAAATGAATATAATTTTAGTTTGATGTTGAAATTTATAAAATGGGGGCTAAATTATTAGTAGAAAAAGTAATATAAAATCTATTTTAATCCTATTTACAGTTATGTGTATAGTATTTAGTTTATTAAGCTCTATTAGTGCAGTAGAACTGTCTGATAATGATATTATCCAAAATAATGATGATAATATTATAAATACTATCGAATTAGATGAAGAAAATAAAAATATGGAAATAATTAGCATGAATTCAGAAAATGCTTTAGAAGAAAGCTCTGAAAATCAGCTAAAAGATGCGAATACAAATACAATTTACATATCAGCATCAGGTGATGATCTAACTGGGGATGGAAGTAAGGATAATCCTTATAAAACAGTAAAGCAAGGAATAGAAAATTCCAATAATCAATCTATAATCTACTTATCAGAAGGAAACTTTGATGCCCAAAACATTTCAATAGATAAGACCTTAACTATCGAAGGCGTAAAAGACAAAACAGTTATCGATGCAAATCATATTTCCAGAATATTTTTCATGACCTCTGATGCAAAATTAACATTAATCAGACTCACTTTAATAAATGGGAACATGAGTAACAATGAAACTGGACTTGGAGGATCCATTTACAACGATGGAGGAGAATTAACATTAATCAATTGTACAATAAAAGACTCTTATTCTGGTTTAAATGGTGGAGCAATCTATAACAACATGGGAAAATTAAGCTTAATTGAATCCGATATCATCAATAACACTGCAGTCCAATATGGAGGGGCAATATATTCTGCAGGCATAACAAACATTGAAAATTCCTATTTTACTGAAAACCACATTACTGCTGAAAAAGGAGTAGGGGGAGCTATTGCATGTGGAGGAATCGCTTCTATAAGCAACACTCTATTCTTAAAGAACTATGCAATATATTCCGCAGGAGCAATACTCAATTTAGCAAATGCAACTTTAAACAACTGCAGTTTCATAAATCAGACCACAGAATATACTGGAGGGGCAATCAGCAATCATAATTATATGGTCATCAACAACAGCATATTCAGTGGAGGGTACTCAAGATTTTATGCAGCTGCCATCCTTGCACCTCCAAGTGGGCAGCATGTTGTAACAGAAGTGTATAACACCATCTTCGAAAAGAACTACGTAGGAGCTCACGGTGCAGTATCAAACAATTTCAAGGATACTGAACTTAAAATGGAAAACTGCGCTATTGTTGGAAATTATATTCTATTAGAGCAAGGTGGAAAAATCTACGGGGATATTGCTTTAGATGATAATGCAAGTACTCTTTACTGCTGGTGGGGTCAAAATGAAATAAGCCCATACTACTATTCCCCACATAGTGAAACCTATGAATCCTGGAAAATAAATGCAAGCAAATGGTTAGTGATGGAATTTACATCAAGCAATGAAATAATTAAACAAGATGTAAACAATGTATTGAACGTTAACATAAAACATTACTTTGACAACGAAACCAAAGAGATATATGATTACGATGAAGACATTAACTTGCCTTTAACCGTTAAATTTTATACAAACACTGGACAAACAATAGCTGAAGTTGAATTGGTAAATGGTAGTGCAAGCATAAATTACATTCCAGCAAACAATGTGAAAACCGTTTATGCAAAATTAAGCAATCAAACAATTGAAATAAGTGTTAAGCAAAAAAATGAATCTAAACTTATTGCAAGCGATTTAAGCAAATACTATAAAGAAAATAAGGATTTGGAAATTAAATTAACTGACAATGACAATAATCCTCTTTATAATAAAACCGTTAAAATCCTGTTAAATAGAAAGGAATACAATTTAGCAACAAACAATAATGGAATTGTAAAGGTGCCTTTGGATTTGAATATAGGAACTTACACCGCAAAAATAAGTTTTGATGATGAGGAATACAGAAATCAGAACAAAAACGTTAAAATAACTGTTTTGAAAAATAAAACATCCATCAAAGCATCTAACCTAGTGAAATACTACAAAAATTCCACTAAATTAAGTGTAAAATTATTGGACAACAATAAAAAGCCATTAAAATCCAAAACAGTGAAAATAAGAATAGCTGGCAAAACCTATTCAAAAACAACTAATAGCAAAGGCATTGCAACATTTGCCATTAATCAAAAAGTAGGGACTTACAGTGTAAAAATTTCATTTAATGGAGATAAAACTTATCAAAGTTCTTCTAAAACCATTAAAGTCTATGTAAAATCTGCAAAATTAACAACTAAAACTAAAAAGATCCATAGAAAATCCTATTTTGTAGCTACACTTAAAGACAAAAATGGAAAAGCGATCAAGAAAACAAAAGTTAAATTTAAATTAAATGGAAAAACATACACCAGAACTACAAACAATAAAGGAATTGCTAAGCTTAAGATAACTGTAAAAATAGGAACCTATAAAATAAAAACCAGCTTCAAGTCAACCAAGATTTATGGAGCAACTGTTTTTACAAATAAAATTAAAGTGCTTAGATAAATGAATTAGATAATGAATTAGATAAATGAATATGAAACTATTCATTTATCCTTTTTTTAAAAAATTA
>NZ_JAZRJY010000059.1:0-2621 GCF_045646045.1 Methanobrevibacter sp.
AAACAGGTTTATACTTATTTAATTGCTTTAAGGGAGCAAACTGACCTTAAGATAGATGAGCTTAGAGTTTATGCAATCAAGTCAAGAGAAATGATCGTTATTGATTTAAATGAAAATGCGGTAGATGTTTTAAAAAAAGAGTTTGAAGAAATATCAAATGGGATAGAAAAGTCTAGATTTGAGTGCAATCCAAGCATGGATTGTGAAACTTGTAGTTTTTCAAATATTTGCAATATTAGTTCAACAAATGATGATAAGTATAGGATATTTGACGATGATCGTTCTATTATTTTAACAAATAGATTTTATGATGATGTACCTAAGTATAAAATTTTTAAATTGGATGATTTAAACTAATGGTTTTGTTGAAATCCTATTATTTTGATACAATTTTTATTGTAAATTAATCTTTAAATTTCGTAAAATTAAATATAAATCCTAAAAAATAATTTATATTTCGTTATATAATTTTTAAAGATTTGAATTAGAAAAATAAGCAATAGTAAATTATATTTATTAAAAAGGGGAATAAATATTATTATGAAAGTGAAAACATTCATTCCCCGTGCTTACTTTTGTAATTCATTACAATTAAATCTTTCGGAATTTGGATCTGAAAATCCAACCGAAAAATGTATCAAAAGACTGATGAAAGACACTAAAAGTGAATTTAACAAGAATCACGTTAAGCTTTTCGTGATTTACGCATACGAATATGCTCAAATCATGTTAAAAGACTATTCCAGTAAATTCTCAAAGCATACTTATACCAATGCTGCTAAATTCACGATTTTAGCTTTAAAAAACTATTTAAATCTTACTTATCGTAAGATTTGTGATTTATTGGACTTATCAGGCGATATTTGCAAGATTTTAAAGATTTCCAAAGCGCCCCATTACAGCACTTTGCAAAAATTCTTTAAAAAGTTGCCAACAAAAATTTTACATAATTTTAACGATTATATAGTTAATATTTTTGTAAACAAGTGCGAAATAATTGCTCTTGATGGCTCCGGATTCACTAGCGACCATGCAGACAAATATTACGCGATAATTCGCAAGAAAGAACGAAAAAGCTACATTAAATGCCATATTGCAATCGATGTAGACAGTCGTTTAATTCTCCATTTTCAGACACAAAGAGGCCCAAGGCATGACACAAAGTTCGCCGATGCCAGCATAAGGAAAATGAAACGGTTCAAATCACATTATATCGTCTGTGACAAAGCATATGATACAGAAAACATCAGAACAATCATTAATGAAGAAATTAATGCTTTTGACATAATTCCAAATAAAACAAACGTCAAAACAGGTTATTTCAGAAAACGAAGCAGATATGTTTTCAGAAAACCAATCTATAACCGACGGAACAATGTTGAAAGTGTCTTTAGCGTAATAAAAAGACATTTTAGTGGTATTAATTCAAGCAGAAGCACCAAACTCTTAAATAAAGAAACCAAACTCAAATGTTTAAGCTATAACATATACAGATCAATCCAATTAAATCAAATATAGGATTTCAACAAGGCCAAAAATTAATAATTATAAAAAAAATAAAAAATTAAAAAACATTAAAAACTATCTATTCAAAATAAATAGGTTCTGGAGGATTGTCTAAATCAGCAACCTTCTTGTTTTCAAGATTTTCAGGACCATATGGAGTATGGGTTGATAAGTATACTGTTGGATTGTTTGAAATGAACTCACGTACATTATCCAAAGTTTCCCTTGCTTTAGGAAGATCTTCAAAAACAATTGATAGCTTATTTTCATACAAAGCCTCATCAGTATATGTAATGTCACCATGAATCATGCAAAATAATCCATCGTCCTCTGCAATTACAATGCTGTTTCCCTTAGTATGACCAATAGCTTCAATCAAATATACACCATCTGCTATTTTTTGTGACTTTTCAAAATTATAATAGCTTCCGCTGTCATATTCAACTGGGATTATATTGTCTCCCTCTAACTCCAAGTCTTCAGCTTCAGTCTTAGACATGTAAACCTTGGCATTAGGGAAATTTCTTAATTCACCAGTATGGTCCGGGTGCTTGTGAGTAATGAGGATCTTTGAAATATCATCAGGCTTATATCCTAATTCATTTAATGCAGATAGGTAATCGGTTATTCTGCTTCCATTATAAATCATGGTATCTTCGTCTATTTCCATATCCGGAAACTCGATTGGAATGTCAGTGTCTACAAGGATTACTTCATCTCCAGTATCAATCAAATAGTTTTGAAGGCTAGCGCGATATTTTACTGATGGGTCAAAGCTTTCCATCCCATCTTCTCCACCGAAAGCAAATGGTTGAAGCATAAACCCATTTTCGTATGTTTTTACAGCACAGATTTTAATTTTCTTAGACATGTTTTTTCACCTTAGGAATGACTTAAGATTCTTAAATCTTCAATAATATATATTCAATTTGATTGTATTTATTTTTAATGAATAAAATGCCAGTACTTCCTAAAAAATTTGTGAATTTTTTATAATGTTTTACAGAAACTTTAAACAACTATAAAATCTGGACAATAAATCCAAAAAATAACTCCTAAAAATAACTCCTAAAAATAACTCCTAAAAATAACTCCTAAAAATAACTCCTAAAAAT
>NZ_JAZRJY010000060.1:0-16236 GCF_045646045.1 Methanobrevibacter sp.
TAATTAAAACTGGCTTTGGGAATATGATTATAATCCGTGTAGACAGTAAATGATGATGAATCAAAATGAAGATGTCTAAACAATCCTTCACGACCCACTCCGTTTTCTTTTAATGAAACGGCAGTTTTATGGCTTGCGTAAAATGATACATCAATGTTTTGGGATATCAATGATGCGCCAACAGCCAATCCTATTGCACCCGCTCCAATTATTAAGACTTTAATTTTAAACACCTATATCAATGGTTTAGGACTATTGCTAAAATCCTGAGGATAATCTTTTGCGCTTAACTGCTTGTTGATATATTTTAATCTCACATCCAATAACCTTTTGCCCTCATCAGTTACGGCATATAATGGAACCTTATTTCCAGAGTAATATGGTTTTCTCTGCTCTGCAGTTTCCCGAATATATTTTGAAGAGCAGCCAGATATTACATCAGCATAATCAAAAAGCATTTCAGCTTCCTTTTTGCTGACACCTGTTGTGTGGGCTACGAAAATATAGACATTTACATCTTCAGGCCTCGGATATTGCCTTAAATCCTTAATCAGTTCAGTTGGAATAATTGTTACTGCAATATTTTTATAACCTCTTTCAATAGCCATTTGCAATCCTTTAATAGGATTTAATTCAGCTGTTTCAGGATTTAAAACATTTTCAATCCCAACATTATCCATTACTTCCTTGATAGGCGTTGTGCTTATCAATGCAGACACTCTGCCTCCAACACCCTGAACTATACCGGGTTCGCTCATCAGCAGTGTTCCTACACCATCACAAGCCCCCACAACACAATCAACATATCCCTTTTCCATGTTTGTTCTTAATGTTTCACTAGTTCCGAAACTCATGGTGTCTGGAACATCTATTGACCTTTGTGGAGTGCACATTCCAAATTCGCTGATTCTTTTTGTTATATTGTTTTTAATGAATTCTTCTGTCAATTCTCCGTTATCCTGATATTTTTCAAATATTGAACAATAACCAACCTGAGGTTCGCCGATTGATGTGATTTTGCCATTTTCAATTATTACTTCTGCTTTTCCCAATGCTTCTATTACATGTTTGTCCTGCATGATATCACTACTCTTAACAAGTGTTATATATGTATAGTAATAAATACATTTTGTAAGCAAAAACTTACCACAAGGTGAACAATGAACATAAAAGACTATGACGATAACTGTCCAATAGATGATACATTAAAATTAATTTCAAAAAAATGGGTAATTTTCATTATCAGAGATCTATTTTTGGGAAAAAAACAATTCAGTGAATTTAAAAATGAAAAAAAGCTAAGCAATAGAGTATTGACCGACACATTGAAATTTATGGAAGATAATAATCTGATTGTTAAAAAAACTTTTGAAAATGACCCTAAAACAGAATATCAATTAACCTCAAAAGGATTTAACTTAAACAAGATTCTCTACATGATGTTTATCTATGGTTTGGAAGAGGTAAACAGTGGAAATTTTGATGAAAAAACAAAAACAGAACTTAAAAACGAATATTTAAAAATCTTAGATTTAAACAATGAAACTAAACTTATTTACTAGATTAATTTTTGTTGTCTATCAATATAGCTAGGTTCCCTAACCTCTTTTACAACATCACTCTCTTTAACCTTACCAATCAACAGTGGTGAATCTGGATTATGCAACTTCAGATTTTTTTGGCTTGTTTCATGTTAGAGTTAGCACAATTTTAACAGTATGATGTGATTTACAACATAGATAGATAGTAATCCTTATTTCAAAATGAATTTTACCTCTTCCAGATTATCAGCAATATTTTACAACTAAATCTAGAAAAATCCTCAGATTGACGGAATGCAGAAAATTCTAGTACAAAATCAGAAAGTTTATATTATTTTAACATCAAACATTCATATAACATTTTAATATTTTTACTAAACATATTAATATTTAAGTTTCACATTATATAATAATTTTTTAACTTTTAAATTAAAAATAAAGAAAAAGTAGAACGAATAAAATTCATGTCTCAAAACTAGTGAAAATACAAATCACACAATTTTTTGAAATTAACAAATGTTTATAAAGAAATGAAAAAAAATAATTAATTAAAATAACTATAAAAAATCAAAAATACTGAAAGGATGCATTTATGGATAAAAAAGGTATGTAATAATACTAACTTGAATGAGGTAAAATCAACATAGAGATAAATCAACCCGCTTACAGCCTTAAAGTTCAATCATCCCTAAAAGGAGGATTTTCCTTGAATTGTTATGACATTAAATTTTTAATAAATCTTGATGAATACGACGATTCTGTCATTAAAAATGTTTTAAATAACAGCAAGAATATTTTTAATTGGCAATTTGATAAAAATTTTGATGCGAAAATAATTGAGGAAGATATCAATTTCCAAACAAGGGATGTTTCTAATTTTGAAAACGAGAAAATTGAAAAAATCATTCATTCATTTTTTAATTTTACTTTCGATGAAGTTATTGATGTTCCTCTTTATAAGTTCCTAGTTCTAAAAAATAATAAAAAATTAAAAATTCTTGCAAATATAAGTTCATTGATATTTGATTATACATCAATAAATGATTTTTACGAATTATTTGATGATTTGAACAAATCTTATCCAAAATATGATTTATATTCTCATTACAGTAATGTTAAAGATTATTTAAATTCTTCCGGTTTTAAAAAGGATTTCAACTACTGGAAAAAGCATATTTCAAATGCAAGCACAAATGCAAAATTCCATAATCTAAAACAGGACAAATATAAATCCCAAATAATCAATACTCCTAAAGATTCTGTTCTTTCTTTCATTAAAAACAATAACTGTTCTTTATTTGATTTTTATGGAAGCATTTTTTCATTATATTTATCATACATTGACAGGCTTAAAGGTTGTTTGTTAAAAACCATCATTCCAAGTGACAATTCAAACTTATTCGATAAAAATACGCTTTTAAAGATAGATGTCAAAGACAATGATTCGTTCAGTGATTTGTTAAATGAATTCAATTCCTCTTTTAAAAATGCTTTAAATCATACTAAAATTGATATTGATAATTATTTAGATGAAAATTTCTCTTATTATTCCATTTATAATTTTAAAGAATTGAATAAAAACATTACCATCTATAATGGTGAAAATTCGGCTTTAACATTGAACATCTATGAAAATTCCATAGAACTTATTTATAACTGTGATTTGTTTTCAGACGTTTATATTGAACACATGATTGGCAATATTGAAAGTTTAATAAATAATATTTTAAATTCACCTAATCAGCTTATCTGTGATATTGATATTCTTTCAAATGAAGAAAAAGCATTGCTTTCAGATTATTGCAAAGGAAAAACAGTTGAGTTTGATAAAAATAAATATTTATCCAATGCTTTTCGTGAAAATGCCATAAAGTATCCCGATGCCATTGCAGTTGATGATGGAATAAATAAGATAACTTTTGGAGAGTTAGAAAAATCAAGTAACTCAATTGCCAATGATTTACATGAACTTTATGACATCGGTTTAGGAAGTCGTGTTGCTTTAATGCTCCCCCGCACTTATCATGTTCCGGAACTGATGTTGGCATTGAATAAAATTGGAGCCACATTTATTCCAATTGATATTTTTTATCCCATTAAACGTATTGAATACATGCTAAACATGAGCCAAACTGAATATATTGTTACAACTAAAGAAATTGCAAATTCATTTGATTTAAAAGAAGAGATTATCCCTATTGAAGATTTAAATCGTACCAATAATGTTGATGTTGATATTGTTACTCGCGGTGATGATTTATTCACAATTATATTTACATCCGGAACCACAGGACTTCCTAAAGGCGTAATGGTTTCCAACAATCAAATTCCTGGCGTGGGCACATCTTTTAAAGAAATTTTTAACTATTCACAAGGAGATGTAATTGGCCATTATCTCGGATTTACTTTTGTTGCGGGATTTGTAATTTATGCAGCATTATATTATGGAGGATGCTGCAGAATATTCAATGAAAAAGAACAAAAAGACAGTTTACTGCTAATTAAAGAGCTTAAAGAAAAACATATGAATAGTTTAATATTGCCACCAAGTATCGGAATCCCAATTTATGAAAATGAAGATTTACAATTAGATTACCTCGTTTTAGCAGGTGCAAAACTAAACGAATTAAGCAAAAAAGAAAGACAGACAAGATTAATTAATTTTTATGGAACAACAGAAATAATCTGCGGAGTAACTAAGACATACGATTTAAAAGATATCAAGGACAATAATGTGCCTCTTGGTAGGCCTGTTGCCAATACATGGATTTATATTTTGGATGACAATAATAATCAAATGCCAATAGGAGTACCTGGCGAGATATGTGTGTCTAACAATTATATAAGTCCAGGATATCTAAACAATCAAGAATTAACTGATGAAGTTTTCATTGACAATCCCTATTCTACTTGTGAAGACAATAAAATAATATATCGTACAGGAGACATCGGATTTTATAACTTTGATGGTGAAATTGAAATTATCGGGCGGGAAGATGATCAATTATCTGTTAGAGGATTTCGTATAGAATCCAAAGAAATATTAAACATTATCAATAGCTTTAAAGAAATTTCAGACGTTTATATTGATGTAGATAATGATAATTTAATTATGTATTATACGGCAAATGATGATTTGATTATTGAAGATGTCAAAGAAGCTTTAAAGACTGAACTGCCTGATTATATGATTCCTTCTCTTTTTATTAAATTAGACAAGATTCCTTTAAACATTAACGGGAAAATTGATAAAAACTCATTGAAGGCCGTTATAAATAATGAGGATATTGAAATAGATGATGAAGTTCTCCGATGTGTCGTTGATGCATTTAAAGAGGTTTTAAATTTAGATTTTGTTTCAATTGATGATGATTTTGTTTCCCTGGGAGGCAATTCATTATCGGCAATGAAATTGCAGTTAATATTAAAAGAAAAATTGAATATCAGATTATCTTCCAATGAAATAATAAGTCTTTCTACACCAAAAGATATTGCAAATCATGTCAAATTCAATTTAGATGATTATTTAATGGTTGATGAGAGCAAATACAGTTTTAATGAATTATGCCCATTGTCTGAATCACAGTTAAATGTATATTTAGATGAAATGGTTAATGATATGGGAACGGGATATAATAATTCATTTAAAATAGATTTTGATGACAAATATTCAGTTGAGGAAATTAAAAATGCTTTAAATAAATTAATTGAAGTATATCCTATTTTAAAGGCTCGTATTGTAGCCAATTCCAATAATTTGTCAGAATGTATTTTTGATGCAAATGTAGAAATTAAAGAAGGAACTTTAGATGATATTAACTCATTTGTAAGGCCTTTTGAATTGGATAAATCTTTATCCAGATTTTTGATTGTCAGTGACGAGCTTTCCACAAGCTTATGTATCGACATTCACCATTTGATTTTTGATGGAACATCACTAAATATTTTACTGGATAAATTGTATTCCCTTTTAAATAATGAGGATGTCGATTTTGTTGATAATGGAATTTTAAGACAAATAACATTTGAAAAGAATTTAGATTCCAAATATTTAAATGATGCTCAACAGTTTTTAGATGAAATGTTGGCAGATAGAGATAAAGCATATGATTTATTGCCTTCAATAGATAAAGATAACCAATTTGAGTATATTGATACTTTTAAAATGGATAATGAGATTTTATCTTCATTTTTACAAAACAAATCCTTAACTCATAACCAATTCTTTGCAAGTGTTTTTGCCTACACTTTATCAAGATTTACCGGATCTTCCAAAGTCCTGTTTAATCTTCTTGAAGACGGCAGAGGCCATATTGATTTATCAGAATCTGTCGGGATGTTTGTAAAAACATTACCTCTTTTGATAGATTGCAAAAATCAAAGCGTTGATTCATTTTTAGATTATTCAAGCACTTTAATCAATTCAGTTATGCAGTATGATTTATATCCGTTCTACGTTTTGGTAAATGAATATGACTTGAATACAAATATTTCATTCCAATATGCTCACGATATTTTTAAAAATGTAGCTGTACATCAATTGAAACATGACCTGCAAAGGGATTTGTCATTTTACATTTTCAATATGGGCCATGATGAGATGGAAATAAGAATATTCTTTTCCGATAAATATTCCAAAGAATTTATTGGACAATTTTTAAATGTATATAAATCAATTCTAAAGAGTATAATGGATGTTGAAGAGTTATCAGATATAAATTACACTCCAGCATCGGATTTGAAATTATTAGATTCTTATAATGAAACTGAGAATGCTTTAGAGTATAATGACATCCTGGATGCATTTAATGAAAATCTCTCCAAATATCCGAATAATAAACTTGTAACATATAATGACAATTCATACACCTATTCTCAAGGTGCTTTTATTGCTGATAAAATAGCTAAATCCTTATCTGATTTAGGTGTTGAAAATCAGGATTCTGTTGCTTTTTTAGTTGAAAGATCTGAACTGTACATGTTTAATATTCTAGGTATCTTGTCTGTCGGAGCGGTTTATGTTCCGCTGGATGATACCCAACCCGATAGTAGAATTAAATTCATTTTAGAGGATACTAATCCTAAGGTAGTAATTGTAAGTGATGAGACATATAATCGTGTTATGGAATTATCTGAAAATATAACTCTTTTAAATGTTTCCAACATTCTTAAGAAAGATTTGGGCAGGTTATCTAATTTACCTGTTGTTTGTGATGATTTGGCTTGTATTTTTTATACTAGTGGTACTACTGGTGTTCCTAAAGGTGTAAAGGTTACTAGAAAAGCCGTTATTAATTTTACCCACAATTATATTGAAAAATATGAATTATCTCAGAATGACATTATTGCTTTGTTTGCTTCAATCGGATTTGATGTGTCAATGGAGTCAATATTTTCTTCAATTTATGCTGGCGCTTGCCTGAATATAATTCCAAATGATATTAAATTAAATATGAATGGATTAAATAAACATTTCATTGAAAATGGAGTAACATACGCACACCTTCCAGCACAGGTCGCAAAATTATTTATAAACCAAAACAACACTTCTTTAAAACTTTTATGTACCGGCGGTGAAAAATTAGGTGAAATTGAAACAACCCCTACTTATCGTTTTGTTGACACTTATGGACCAACTGAAACATTTATTGATGTAACCAGCATTAACGTATCCGATAAAGTTGATTCTTCGTCAATTGGTCACCTGTTTGATAATACTAAAGCATATGTTTTGGATGAAGAAATGAGGCGTGTAACTGTAGGTGCTGTTGGAGAATTATATCTTGCAGGTCATCAGGTCGCTAAAGGATATCTAAACCGTCCAAAAGAAACAGATGAAGCATTTTTAGACAACCCATTTGAAGACAATGATGATTATAGTGTAATATATCGTACAGGCGACCTGGTAAGAGTTTTAAGTGACGGATCATTAGCTATTGCTGGCCGTAAGGACAGACAAGTTAAAATCAGAGGAAATCGTGTAGAACTATCAGAAATCGAAGCAGTCATTCGTGAAATCGATTTCATTGAAGATTTAACTGTTCAGACAGTTGAAAATGGCACCAATAATGAATTAGTAGCATATGTAACCACATCCAATGAAATGGATAATGATGAGCTTAAGGAAGCCATTTCCAGTTTTGTTGATGAACGTAAACCTGAATATATGATTCCATCATATGTAATTAAGCTAGATAATATTCCATTAAATGTCAATGGAAAAGTTGATAAGCATGCATTGCCTAAAGTTGATTTTGATTCTTTATATGCAGACTATGTTGCACCAACTAATGAAAAAGAAAAAAAGATAGTTGAAGCCTTTGAAAAAGTATTTGATTTGGATAGAATAGGCATATACGATGATTTTACTCGTTTAGGCGGTGATTCTTTAACTGCCATTAAGTTATTGTCTTATCTTAATGATTATAATATTACCGCTGCAGACATTATGAGTTTGCGCACCCCATATGCAATTGCAAATAATATCAGTGAAATTTCTTTGGATTTAGATATTTATTCATTGGAAACTGGATGTCCATTGAATGAACCTCAATTAAATGTTTACTTGGACATTATTGCTAAAAATAAATTTGATTCTTATTTAATTCCTCTTATCATGGACATTTCTAAGGAATATGATATTAATAGAATACAAGATACATTAGATATTATGTTTGAGACACATCCTATCTTAAGGATGCATGTCAGCGATGAATTTGATGTTCCATATCTTGTAAAAGGACCAAAACCAGATATTCGTGTTGAAAATAATTTTGATGAAAATTCAGCTATGGAATATTTAGCAAAACCATTTGATTTACATAACAGTTTATCCAGATTCCTAATTGTTGAAAATGATGATTGTTATTCATTATTTGCTGTTTTCAACCATATAATATTTGATAGAATGTCTTCTTCAGTATTTAAACAAGACTTTTTGAAAATTCTTGATGGTGAAGCTGTGGATGTGGATGACTCATTCTTAAAGTCATCCGCTTTTGCCAAACAAATATCAGATACCGAAGAGTATGTTAATGCGCACAAGTTTTATGATAAGATGCTTACTGATTCCAATGATGCAGGATTATTATTGGAATCTGTATCTTCTGATGGTCCTGGAGTGTCAGAAAGGGATTTAGGAATTGATAATAATTTATTAAAATCCTTCCTGGATAGATTAAATGTTAGTGAAAATGTTCTATTCACCAGTATATTTGCATACACATTGTCCAGATTTGTCGGCAGCGATAAAGTATTATTCAATATTTATGAAAATGGACGTGACAGATTTAATAATTACAATTCAATTGGCATGTTTGTAAATACATTGCCTCTTTTAGTGGATTGTAAGAATCAGGATGTCAGTTCATTCTTTGAATACATGTCCGATTTGACTTATAATGTAATGAGTTATAACTATTATCCATTCAGATTGCTTGCAAATGAATATGACCTTGATTCAAGTATTTCATTCCAATACTTCCCAGAATGGATTAAAATTGATAATGAATCTGGTGAAACCAAATTTAAAATAGACCAGGATACTATGGTATATGCAGAAGAGTTAATCAATGATTTTAATGCAGGCGTTATTCAAAGAGGCGAAAATTATATTTTAAATATCATGTATTCTGAAAAGTATTCAAAAGACCTGATAGACCGCTTTGTTGAATCATATAAGTCAATATTATCTCAAATAATGAATGTTGAGAGGTTGTCTGAAATTGATTTTGTTTCAAAATCAGATATAGAAATTTTAGACAGTTATAATCAAACTGCACATAAATTTGCCCATGATGATATTTTAGATCAGTTCAATGATAATTTAAAATCATGTAAAAATAACCTTCTTGTTGGTTATGAGAATGCCAGCTATACTCATGGCGAAGGTGCATTCATTGTTAATGAAATTGCAAGCAAATTGTTGGATTTGGGGGTTGAAAAACAGAACTTTGTTGGTTTATTTGTTGAGCGTTCCGAATGGTTCCTATTAGCACCTATGGCCACCCTATCAGTTGGATGCATTTATGTTCCAGTTGATGTTACATATCCTGATGAGCGTATAAAATTCATGCTGACAGACACTGATGTTAATGTAGTTATTGTCGCTGACGAGACAGAACGTCGTATGCTTAATATTATTGATGAAAATAATTTGGACATTAAAGTTTTAAATGTGTCAGGCATTCTTGATGATGAAATTGGCAGTTCGAATTACATTAATAGGGTTGATGTTGACGATAAGGATGTTGCTTGTGTATTGTATACCAGCGGTACTACAGGAGTTCCAAAAGGAGTTTTAGTCACTCGCAAAGCTGTAAATAATCTAGTTTCATGGTATGTGGAAGAAACCAACTTTACCTCTGATGATATTTATGGTATGCACTGTTCATATGTATTTGATATGCATGTTCATGGACTATATTCTTCTGTTATAACTGGTGGTGGTTTATATGTTGTTCCGGAGGATATCAGATTGGATTTAAAAGCTTTTAATGATTATTTCGTTGAACATAATTGTACCCATACTTTTATTACAAGTCAGGTGGGCAAATTGTTCGCTGAGTCAGGTATGGATACCACAATTAAACTATTGTGTTTTGGCGGTATGAAACTTGGTGAATTAAATGCTCCCGATTCCATTGGTTCGTTTGAATCGTATGGTCCTTCAGAAAACTTAGCAATTTCCACAAGTATTTTTGCTAATAAGCGCATGCATCATTCAAGTATTGGTCGTTTCATCAGTAATGTTAAAGGTTATGTATTGGACAACCAGCAGCGTAGATTGCCTATTGGTGCTGTTGGTGAGTTGTACCTTGCAGGCGCTCAATTGACACCGAGGTACTTAAATAGGAAAGATGAAAATGAAAAAGCATTCTTTGAGAATACATTTGATGATGAAGAGGGTTATGAACGCCTATACCGTACTGGAGATGTAGTTAGATTCTTGCCTGATGGTACATTAGGTATTGTTGGTCGTCGTGATAGTCAGGTTAAAATAAGAGGAAACCGTGTAGAATTATCTGAAGTTGAATATGTAATAAACAATATTGATTATTTGGATGAATGTACTGTTCAAGTCACAACCCATGAAGGCAATAACGAGTTAGTCGCTTATGTTGTTGTAAATAATGATTTGGATGGTGATGAATTAATTGATGCGGTTCGCAGTTATGTTGAAGACCGTGAACCTGCTTATATGGTGCCCTCTTTCGTTGTTCGTTTAGATGAAATTCCTTTAAATGTTAATGGTAAAGTGGATAAACGTGCTTTACCTGAAGTTGATTTTGGCCTATTGCATGCAGATTATGTTGCACCAAGAAATGAAAAAGAAAAAGAAATAGTTGAAGCCTTTGAAAAAGCATTAAATATTGATAAAATTAGTATATATGATGATTTCATCCGTTTAGGAGGAGATTCGATGACTGCCATTAAGTTATTATCTTATATCGACTCAGATGATATCACCATGGTAGATATTTTAAACTTCCGCACTCCTGAAGCAATTGCAAAAAACATTACTGACCTTTCCTTTGACTTGGATATTTATTCTTTGGAAAGTGGTTGTCCATTGAATGCGGCACAAATCAACGTATTGGCAGACGTAACCATTTATAATAAAGATAACGCTTATCATGTTCATAATTATATAAAGATTCCAAAAAAATACAGTCTTGAAAATATAACTGATGCATTGGACGGAATGTTAAATGCCCATCCAATTTTAGGTATGCGTTTAACTAAGGATTATGAAGTAAATGAAGAAAATAACATGAGCACTACACAGCTGCTTAAGGATTCAATAAGCATAGCTAAAAAATTTGGAATAAAAGACATAATGGGAATAGTCAAATCATACGGATTAAGGAATGTGAAAGGCCTTTATAACATGCTTATAACTGCCATGAAATTGCTTAAAGGAGAATATCCATATCTGAAAAAAGGACCAAAACCTCCAATTTCAATATATTCCAATTTTGACAGAGACATTATATTCGATTTTGCTTCTGAAAGTTTAGATTTATATGAGCATTTGTCCAAATTCATGATTATAGAATCTGAAACTTCATATTATTTGTTTTACGTAATTCACCATATTATTTTTGATGCTACTTCTATGGGAGTATTTGACCGTGATTTCCAGACCCTTCTTGATGGAGGAAGTATTGATTTGGACGATACATTTTTAAAAGCATCCGCTTTTACACATCACATAAAAAATACTGATAAATTCGACGAGGCAAGCGAGTTTTATGGATCCATGTTGGCAGATGTTAATGAAGCAGGAGTATTATTAGAAGACAATCCGTCAGAAGGATATAATATGACACAATATGAGTTGAACATTGATAAAAAAGCACTAAAAACCTATTTAAAAAATAATGGAATTAGTGAAAATATATTGTTCACCAGTGCCTTTGCATATTCGTTATCCCAATTTGTTGCAAGCGATAAGGTTATATTTACAATGATAGAAAACGGACGTGACCGCTTTGGTGACAATTTCATAGACATGACATCCAACGTCATGCCGTTATTGATTGACTGTAAGAATCAAAGCATAAATTCATATATTGATAATGTTTCAGAAATTGTTTATGGAGCAATGAAACATAGCTATTATCCAATCCTGTTACTTTATCAAAAATATAATTTTGAAGTTAACATTTTATTCCACTATGTACCAAATCGGATTTCACATGAGATTGAGGATATAGAAGACATTAACTCTTCAGAAATCATTAATGAAATTCTTAATACATTTGGAGACTTCATAACAGAATTCTTTGTTGAACTTATGCAATATGGTGAAAACTATACTTTAGTAATTGTAAATTCAAACAAATATTCCGATAAGATGGTTGAAGATTTCAAAAACACATTCATATCAGTTTTATCCAATATTATCAATGCAGACGTAACCGATAATTTAAGCAATCTTTTAAAATAAGGGTTTGTAAAAAATCCCATTCAATTTTTACAAAGCGTTAAATCCATATTTAGTGCAATAAAAAGAATACTCAACATGATAAACCAAAGCAGAAGCCACAATTATCAAATAAAGAAACAAAACTCAAAAATACAATCTACAACATCTACAATCAACTCAAATTCAATAAAAATGAGGTTTCTACAAAACCATAAAGCTTATTTAAAACTTGTTGAATCCAATTCATGAACTTGTTCTGGAAAAAAACATGATTTATGGAGTTATTGGTAAAAATAGACTTAGATTAACTTTTGTTGAGTGTCAATATGACTCATGAAATAGTTGTTCCACTTATCACATTTTGAAAAATTTTACTTATCAAATGCTCTCACTCAACTTTTTTTATATGTGAATAACATAGGTGATAAGTATGATGAACAACGAGCTACTAAAAAATTTAGCGATAAACTGCAACCACGCTGAGAGAACACAGCGTAACTATAGTAATGCATTAAGGAAATACAGCGAATATTATGGTATGAGCCTTCAGGAACTTCTTGATGAAGCTGAGGAAGATGAAAGAAATAATGTTAGATGGAAATACAGCCGTTTAAAAACTAAACTGCTTGAATACAGACATCATTTATTAGAAACTTCCGCATGGAATACTGTAAAAAAAGACATTACCATCATCCAATTTTTCTACAAATTCTATGACATTGAAGTGGGAAAACTACCTAGAATCAATCAAAAATCCGTAAAAAAATCTCAACCAATCTACTTCAAAGATTTGCCTGACAAAGAAATAATCAGAGAAGCATTTAAAATAGCACCACCATTAATGAAAGCAATAATTCTGTTTTCCGCATCCAGCGGATGTGCCAAAGCTGAAACATTAGGTCTGACCATTAAAGATTATATTGATGCTCTTTCAGAATATCTTCCCCGCAGGAAAAGAGACATTTATGATATAATTGATTATCTAAGTGATGCCGGCGATATTATTCCTACATTCAGGTTGTTAAGGAGAAAAACAAACAAATATTACATTACATATTGCAGTCCCGAAGCAGTTAAGGCTATCAATGGATATCTCTTAACCAGAGAAGATGAATTAACAGATGAAAGTCCGCTTTTTAAAATAAGTGAAAGGCGTCTGACTTATCACTATCAGAAAATAAATGATACCCTTAATCTTGGAAGAGTTGGAAACTACGGAAGATTCAGAAGCCACATGATGAGGAAATTTCATGCAAGCGCTCTTTATAATGACGGCATGAGTCTGGATAAGGTTAACGATCTGCAGGGAAAAGCCAAAAATTCAACAGATTCAGTTTACTTTATGACAAATCCTGAAGACCTGAAATATGAATACATTAAACATTTGCCAGCCATTACAATAAATACTGATGTTAAAAAGTTAACCATCAAATCTCCTGAGTTTATGCAATTGGAAAAAGAAAATGAAGTGTATCAGAACAGGATACATAAACTTGAAAGTGATGTGGCCAGTATCATATCACGTATGCCTGAAGCAGGCAAATAATCTATTAACTGAAAAGTGAAATTTATACATTTCACTATTCTTTACTTTTTTTGTTAAACACCAATTGTAAAAACATCGGTGTTTTATTTTTATGGATAAACAAATCAATATTGAATTAAACTATTTTTTAAACGATATTCAGTAAAATACAAAACAAAATGTTTATATATTCATTTTTACAGAAGTATAATTGCCATTATGGGATGGGAACAATTTTACGAAGTGAAAGCAATTTTTCACTCCCATACAACTTTCCCCCGTAATCCGCAAACAGTCAACATATGGAGGTAAAATATCGAGAAAAGCAATAAAAAAAAGATCATGAGAAAAGGATTATAAAAAATAATGTTATTTGAACAACGAGCTATAATATTATTTTTGATATAATCCTAAAGGGTCAGTGTGAGAAAAATAAAAATGATTAGCAAGTCGACAAACATGTTAAAAATTAATACTTTTCAAAACTTAACCCAATATCTAGTTTATTTTAAGGAATATATAAATATTGCCACATTAAACAAAGCAAAACTTATTTTATTCTAAATATTGGGAAAAGAACGGAAAGTTGATTTTACTCCAATACTATTTTTGTTTTTCAAAAACTTCTGACCCTGATGAGTTTTAGACCGTTGAATTTGCACACCCCCGTAATACAATGGGAAACAAGGAGATGAAAAAAATGTGCGGTATAATAAAACCCCGGACGGGTGAAGTAATTATTACAAATAACTTCCAGGCACTTGAAGAAGCTATTGATGAGATAACTGAAACAGAAAACATAAGAAATGAAAGGGAATTCTTTGAGATGTATAGAATCAAGATACTGAAACTGGATCAATAGCTTAGAGGTTGAAATGAAATCAAAAATATTAAAGGAGACTAATATGTTAGAGCAAGACGTGAATGGAGTGCCTCATGTTTTAGTCCCAAGAGACGTATGGGATGACATATGGGCAGTATTAATTTATATCAAGGATTCAGGTGAATTGCATGAATAGCTATTCACCATTCAAAAGACAGGTGGCTGAGATAACCACTCGCAATCAGTTCGATGACAACTACCACGGCATCCTCACCCACAGGGGCGAGATTAAGGTTGCCAAAGGTGATATGGAACAGGTTATCCTCTACATTGACGATGATGGTATTGTGCTTGTGGATGGCGGTAAAAAGGCCTACCAGACAATGATACATTCAAAGCTGTTGGGCTTGATTCATTATGCTGCTGCAGGTGACATTGGCCTAATCAAATTCATAAGGGGAGAAGCTTTCATTGTTGGATTTAGGAAAAACAAAGGAGATGACTGATATGCAGGAGACAATTCTTGAAATGCAGGAAAGCCTTGATGATAAACATTTCATCGCTTTCATATCTGCAAATGAAAATCCTCAATCTGTTGCATTGAAATCAGATGAACTGAAATTCCCTGACAATAAAACATTAGTAATCCGTAAAAAAGGAGGAATAACTAAAATAATTAACTTGAATTTAATTATTGAAATCTGCATCAGGAGATTTGGTCAATATGCCTAAACCAGCAAGATTATACCCGAAACCGGAACCAATGAAGATTAATCCAAAATTGGTTTTTATTGGAAGCACTGCATTTGCTATAATAATCGGATGGATTGGAATTGCAACAAGTACAGGGGGAGTCTAACTCCTCCAATAATATTTAAGGTGATAATATGGTAAAAGCTGAACTTATAGAAAATCCTCAGGAAAATGAGGTAATGAAAGTTGTTGATAACGTTCCCGATGTCGATACAGCTATTGAACAGTGGGACGCATATCAAAAACTCTGTAAAGGACTGTTGAACGAAACAGACTATCAGGAAATCATAGTCAAAGAAAAAGATGAAGCCGGCAACTATGTCAGCGTGAAAAGACACTTCAAAAAGAAATCCGCATGGCAGAAGCTATCCCGTGCATTTAACGTGGATACTGAAATAGTGGACCGTGACCTTGAGCGAACCAGAATGGGAAGGGTGCGTGAAGCCTACTACTGTGTTCGTGCAACTCTTCCAAATGGCAGAAGTGTCGAATCAGATGCACTATGCTCCAGAAGTGAAAAAGGAAAAGACAAAGTTTCCGATCACACTATCATGTCTACTGCAAAAACCCGTGCAACCAACAGAGCTATTGCAGAACTGATAGGGGCTGGAGAAGTCAGCGCTGAAGAAATGACAGCTGAAAAAATGGTTACACAAAACCAGTC
>NZ_JAZRJY010000061.1:0-54400 GCF_045646045.1 Methanobrevibacter sp.
TCTAGATAACCTAATTCACTATCCCACTTAAGAGCACCAGCCTCATTAGAAGCGGAATTATTAAAGAAAGTAGAACCAGAAACATTACCAGAAACACCAGTCCACTTAACAGCACCAGCCTCATTAGAAGCATGATTACTAGTAAAATTACAATCAACTACATTACCAGGTCCACCTTCCCATTTAAGAGCACCAGCATCATTAGAAGCAGAATTATTAAAGAAACTAGAACCGGAAACAGTACCAGAAACACCAAACCACTTAACAGCACCAGCATCATAAGCAGAATTACTAGTAAAATTACAATTTTTCACAGTACCTGATCCACTATCCCACTTAAGAGCACCAGCCTCATTAGAAGCAGAATTATTAAAGAAACTAGAACCAGAAACATTACCAGAAACACCAGTCCACTTAACAGCACCAGAATCAGGAGCAGAATTACTAGTAAAATTACAATTTTTCACAGTACCTGATTCACCTTCCCATTTAAGAGCACCTGCTTCTTTATCAGCAGAATTTTTAAAGAAAGTAGAACCAGAAACATTACCAGATTCACCACTCCACTTAACAGCACCAGCCTCATTAGAAGCAGAATTATTAAAGAAACTAGAACCAGAAACAGTACCAGAAACACCAATCCACTCAATAGCACCAGCATAACTGGTAGCAGAATTAATGGTGAAATTACAATTCTCTACAGTACCATAGTCACCTTCCCATAATATAGCACCATCTTCATAAGCAGAATTATTAAAGAAAGTAGAACCGGAAATAATTCCATTCTCACCATTTGCTTCCCATGCAATAGCACCAGCATAATGAGTAGCGGAATTATTGAAGAAATTACAATCTGTTATATTTCCTTCAGATCCTGACCAGCATATTGCACCGGCATAACAATAAGAATTATCTATAGCCCATGCGGAGTTACCGGTAAAATTGGAATTGAGTATTTTTCCATCCTTACCTAACCATTCAATAGCTCCACCAAAAACCCATCCCATTTTATAGCTGCCATCACCATCATAGCAAGCAGAGTTATTAATGAAATTACATGATGAAACTACCACATTTTCGCAACCGCTATCAACTTTTATAGCACCTGCTTGGGTAGCAGTGTTATTGGTGAAATTACAATAGTCAATCTTGATATCACCAGAAAGAATCTCTATAGCACCAGGTGATGAATAGTCTTCAGAAAGATTAATAAGAAGCCCTCTGTTATTTTCAAAAATAGATTGAGAAATAACGGAATTCTTAGCATCTCCTCCAAGCCTAATAGCACCGGCATGCTGTGCAGTGTTGTTAGTAAAATTACATTTAATAACTGTCAATTCTTCACAATTAGAATCAATTGCACCACCACGCATTATAACATTATTATTTTGGAAATAACTATTATAAAGGAATCCTTTTTTAGGTTTCACAGAATATATGCCCTCATCATCATGATATCCCCATGATATTGCAGCACCATAACCTGCCTTATTATATAAAAAGTTACAGTTTGATATGTTTCCATTATCACCTGACCAGAATATTGCACCCCCTCTGTCCTGAACATCATCCTCATACTGTCCATAACCTTGATAATCGACAGCATTATTGGTAAAATTGGAATTTATAATTGTTCCGTCATCTCCGGCCCAATTAATAGCTCCTCCACGATAGTCAACATTCGTGTTATTGAAGAAATATGAATTCTCAATTCTGCAACTGTCAGCATTAGAGGTTATATTAATGGCACCTTTTGAATCAATGAAGTTTATATTCTTTAATACAACAGTAGCGTTTATTGTGAATATTTTAGCCAAATTATTACCACTTATTGTAATATTTTTACTAGGATCACCGGTGATATTAATTTGCTTATTGATTAAAATACCATTTATAAATGCATCATCTCCAGGTTGATAAGTATAATTCTTATCTAAGGTTAAAGAATTGCCTGCATTGGAAATTTCATCATTAAGTTGAGTAAATGTTGATTCATCAGCAGCCAAAATATCATCGGGAGCATTTCCAATAATGCCCTGGGACGAATCGTCAGCTGCACTTACAACGTTGACACATAAGATAAACATAATCGTTAGAATAATGACTAAGTATTTGCTTTTCGTATTTTCACCTCCCTTTACAATCAATTAAAAAAAAATGAGTAAAAATTTGCATAATATCGAATAATAATTACTCAATTAAAGATATGAATAAAAAATTATATAAATATTATTAATAGATAGAAAAACTCAAAATGATAAATAAATTAATAAATAAAAAAAGAGAGGAGTTTAAAAAAATAAAGATAAAAAGCTCATCTTTTAATTAACCTCAGCAGAGAAAGAGAACCTATAGCAACCGTAATTGTCTCTGCAGTCGCTGAAGTGAAATCCAGAATAGCCAAAAAATAAACGATGTAGATTAAGCTGTTGACTATGAAACTTATCTTAATCGATTTGATTGATTTAAGAGCGTAATTGCAAACAGTAATCTGAACAATTGCAATAACCGGTAGCAAACCGATAAATCCCATGGTATTTACCACAACACCCAAAACAACAGATATTATCAGGAAAAATATTGTCCAGTTAAATGTCAGATTGTCCTTATACACCATCGCATTTCTGGCAGATGCAATGGACAGTGTAGTTACGCCGGTCCAGGAAAAAAAGAAAACTGAGGATATCGCCAGGACAAATGCATTTAAAAACTGATACTTATAGGCTTTTTTCACGTCATTGACGCAGTAGCTGACAATCAGAAATATTCCTGCAATAAAGGATATCCCGTTTCCAACCAGAATATTCCAGGCCAAATCCATCATATGATTTTTTCCGTAATCTCAACTGCAGAGGCAACCATTTTAGGACAGATTTCCTTAAAGAGATTATTGTTCCGTGCTTTTTCAACGCCTTCAGGAGTGCTGATATCACATACGAGCAAATCCCTGCAGATAAAAGATCCGTTTTCTTTTTCAAATTCTGAAAAAAACCTGTTTGAAAGCTCATCACATGTCTTTTTATCCTCACCATGCTTCAAGCCGATGGCCATTAATGCACCGGTGCATGCTCCGCAGACTTCAGCCTGGCGCATGCCGCTTCCAAAGCAGGCCCCAATCTTAAAGGCTTCACTTTTGGAAAGTCCAAACTCTTCACAAAACACGGCAAAAACTGCCTGTGAACACACATATCCATTATCAAATAAGTAAACTGCTTCATCAACACGAGTCATAAAAATAGATATGAACTTCAATTAATTAATAGTTTTCTAAGTTCATCAATATTCAATTCAACGAATTCTCTGTATTTGGGATCAGATAATATTTTATATTGCTTCATATTGCTTCTTCCATAAGCATCTTCCATTAGCATCTGCAAATCATCAATATCACTATTCAATATAAGATTTAACAGATTTTTTTCATGATTTGTTAATTTTTCCAAATGAGCTGCAATACGGGAATGGAACTTTAAAACAAGATTGGTATTTTTTTTAGCCATCCTCTCAAGCAGGAATGCTGGAACAAATTTAAAAAGATGTTGATACCTTTCAATATCTTCATAAGTAATTTTTTCTTGCATGATATCCTATCCCCCTTCCACATATAATATATAAAAATCAAAATATTTAAAATTAAAACATAAGAAAAAATTATGAACATGAGACATTTCCCAGCTGACGATTATATCAAATGCAGGAATGATGAATTATTTTCATATTTCAATGAATTCTTCTGCGAATTTGCCTTAAATGCATACCATATCCCCAAAACAAATCTATATTCCTATAAGCATCACAACCATTTTTTCGGCACCTATTATTGTGGCTAGAACCAGCATAATACATGCAAGGACAAATGTAACAATCCAAATTTTAACATCCCACTTAAAAACATTGAGCCCATCTAATGTCCATAGAGGCAATAGGTTAAATGCAGCCAAAAAGCTATTAACAGAAAAGCCAACAGTGTTAATCAAAAAGATTAAATTAAAAACACTAGAATGAATCTTTAAAGGATATATTAAAGTTGCAATTACTATAAATAGCAATGCAAGAGCCATATTTGCCATCGGACCGGCAACTGCAGTTCTACCCTTTATTTCATCAGGAACATCATCTTCATCGATTTTGATTGAACCGACAAATGCCAATACAAATCCCAATAATGATGAAATAAATGTAATTAGTAATCCCAGAGGCCACATCTTAAATTCTGCATTGTAGCCATACTTTATTGCCACGAATTTCTGCGCAAGCTCACGCAGCATAAAACCAATACCAACACCAACAGTTACAATAGGTAAAATTGAAATGGCCCCATAAAAGTTCATTTTAACAGTCGATATTGTAAAACATATGGACAATACAATAAAAGAAATTATCAAATCCCTTATTTCATTACGTGTATATTCAACCATGATAATTATATCTATTTTTAAAAATAAAATATTTTTTCTTTGATTTTTGAGCATAGTAAATAACTAAAGCAAATACAAACATGAAACAAGAAAAAATTGAATTATTGTACAAACATACATCAATTATTTTCTTTTTTTAATAGCGTTACTTTAACCGCCTTGCATAGTCAAGATGAATGCCAATATGTCCGATTGCAAGTACGAGCGCTGCAAAAATTAAAAAGAGATTCATCTTATAGATTCCCAAAAATAGAAATGCCAAAACGGGAAGGGTTGCACCTGCAACAGGAATGCCCAGAAAGCTGGAATACATGTCTTTCATTGTTTTAGGACTTCTGAAGTACTTAATCCAATACAATTCATAGAGTATCATGAATATGAAAGCCAGAATCAGCATCAATATCCATGGAGTGAAGATAATATCATCAGCAAAAAATAGGCAACAAATAATCAAAACCTGTCCAATACGTTCAATCATTGTCAAAGTCCTATTTTCATCTTTTGAATAATCATCATAATCTTCAGGTTTGTTTTTCGCCCAGATAATATTTGGAACAAAGAGCATTATTAAAAATATTAAAGTAATATATGAAAATCCGAAATTCATTTAATATACCCAACCATCATAACATCAAAAAAATATGCATGTACAGTATTCATTTCCTGTATTTCAGCCCTATTTTAAATGCTTTGCCAATAAAATCACCAATTTCAAAATAGCTATGGCTTACATCATCATAACACAAAGGATTTAATTTTTCATATGAAATTTTACCTTTTTCATTTAAAACATCCTCTTCTGCCTGTACATTAACGATTTCACCCGTTATCTGGGTGTGTGATCCGACTTCAGCAGTGTGCATCACCCTGCATTCAAGAGATATTTTAAACTCATTTATTATTGGTGCATTAACTTTTTCAGCATCCTTAAAAGTAAATCCTACATCTTCAAGCTTGTTGGTGTCATATCCTGAAGCTATTCCAATATAATCCGTTTCGGCCCCATGCTCAACGCTTGGAAATGCAAGGACAAATTCATTGGAATACAGAATACTTTTAAGAGTTTTTCTTTTTAAAGTAGTGTTAATGGCTATCATTACCGCCGGCGGATGATGAGAACACATTGCTGCAAAGGCAAGTGTACAGCAGTCGGCATTGCCATTTTCATCATATGCAGATACAACAACGGCAGGTGCCGGAAACATCATTGTTTTTGGATTAAGATTGACTTTCATGATTATACATTTATAAATTAATAGTAAATAAATTGTTTTAAAATAAGAAAATACTTGATATTCATAGAGGTTAAAAGTAAAATTGTTCATTTTCCCCAATACAATCATGAAAAGAAATGTTCAGAGGAATAAAAAAAGTATTATATAGTAGTTACGAGTTATAGAATACTACACAGCGGTGATAACATGAAAAAAATACATAAAATACTAACAATTATAGTAATTTCAATAATAGTCCTTGCTGGAGCATTTATATTATTTACCAAAAATACTCCAAGCGGAAATGGGCCGTCATATAATGCAACTGCATTAAGTCAAAAACTATCAATCAACATGAACAACTGGAGTTATGATTCGGAAAATGACATATACTATCAAATTGGACTCGTCTACTGTATGAATCCGAAAGACCCCGCATATGAATCCTGTGGAATATATGTTCCCGGAAAATACTTTAATGCAACCAAAAACCCGAATGGAACATATACCTGTACCGTAAATGATTCCAGGAAAGTCGGAAACTATAGCGCATCAACAGCACCTATAGTAATGCCTGTCAATACACCAGGATATTCTTCATGTGCTGCGCCAACTGCATATAATGCAGGTGAAGTAAAAGACTATACTGATGCAGGATTTATTTATTTGAATGCAGGATGTTTTGGAAGAGACAACGGTCAGGCCCCAGAGGGAGTAACTGATTTAAAAGCAGCCATAACATATTATAGATTCAATGGAGATGTTTTGCCCGGCGACAGTGAAAAAATATTTACCTTCGGTCACAGCGGAGGAGGAGCACAATCTGCAATACTGGGTGCCAGCGGAAACAGCAAATTATACACACCATACCTTGAAAACATACAATCAGCAATGGTTTCAAAAGATGGAAATACACTATCAAATGCTGTTGCAGGTGCAATGTGCTGGTGTCCTATTACAAACCTGGATACTGCTGATGAAGCATACGAATGGAATATGGGCCAATATGCAAGAAGCAATGGTACATTCACTGCAAGTTTGAGTGAAGACCTTGCAGGAGAATATGCGGAATACATCAACAATTTACATCTCAAAGATCCGAACGGAAAAACATTAAGCCTGGAAAAAAGCAACAAAGGCACATATTGCTCCGGAAGTTATTATGATTATATGATAACAATAACCGAAGAATCATTAAATAACTTCTTAAATGACACCACATTCCCATACACCCCAAGTGCCGGCGGAATGGGAGGAATGCCTTCCGGAGGAATGCCTGGAGGAAACGGTGCAATGCCATCAGGATCTGCACCAAATGATTTAGAAAATAGTGCAATGCCATCAGGAGGAATGCCTTCCGGAGGAATGCCATCAGGAGATATGGGCAGTACTGATAGTTCCAGTGATTCTGAAAGTTATGCAACTGCAAAAGATTACATTAACTCTTTAAATGGCAATGATACATGGATTGAATATAATGAAACCACAAATACTGCAAAAATCAAAAGCCTTGAATCATTTGTTAAACATTGTAAAAATCCGTCAAAATCCGTACCTGCATTTGATGATTTAAACCGCTCCCAAGCTGAAAACGGATTATTTGGTATTGATGCAAATGATTCCGCACACTTTGATAAGATATTAAGTGATTTGCTTAACAATAACAGCAGCACCTACACGAAGTTCAGCGATTATCAGGAAAGCTATGCAACAGAATATGCAGGGGATCTGGAAAAACGAGACGGATTGAATACTACCATGCAAACACGTGTAGACATGTACAATCCAATGTATTATCTGTGCGACTACTATAACGGCAGCGGCACATCGGATGTAGCCAAATACTGGAGAATTAATACGGGCATTGAACAAGGAGATACATCACAGTGTGTAGATGTAAACCTATATTTAGCGGTATTGAATAAAGTAGGTCCAGATAACGTTGAATTTTCAACCGTATGGGGCCAGGGCCACACTCAAGCTGAAAGAACCGGAAATTCAACCGGCAACTTCATAAATTGGGTGAATGATTGTTTGAATTAAGAAATCCAAATTAGGATTTCTTTTTTTAATTTTTTCTATTAGGATAGTAAACAGCTATAATAAGTGATATGATGAATACTGCCGTTGTGATTAAACTGGATTCCGGTCCGAAAGCTCCCCCATTTATCAGATTTTGACCTACCTGGCTGAATTTCATTATTGACGGTGTTGTATAACCGCTTACATTAAATCCAAGTATGATTCCCTGTGAAAAGTTCCATGCAGTATGAACACCACCACAAACCCAAATATTATCAAATCTTAAAAACATCACCGCAAAGACCATTCCAACGATGAAAATATTGACAATAGACAACAAGTCTATTCCAGGACTTAATAAATGAGGAAGTGCAAAAACAATACAGTTAATTACCATTGCAAGAAATATGCTGTGTCTTTTGAAAAAATAGGTTATTGTCCATCCGCGAGCATACATTTCCTCACTGAAACACTGTATTGCAAAGAGAATGAAATATGGAATTACTAAAATTAAGGAGGACAGGTCATATCCTTCAAACCTAAATTGTCCAAGCAGCATACCTATTGCCACCACAGCACTAAACATTAAAAAACCGAACAAGAGACCTTTCAAAGTTGAAGAAAATCCATTGCCTTTAGAAAATCCGATACTCCTCCAGCTGCGCTTTTCTATTTTAGTGACATAGAAATAGATTACAAATGGAACAATTATGAATCTGCCTAGGGTAACAAATATGTCTTCCTTAATCGGACTATATATCATGAATATATAAGTGAATATTTTTAAAATAATAAATAACAATATAAATAAACCAATATAAATTCCTATTTCTTTTATTGAAGACATTTCTTCAACATTACTGCGCGCTTGCTTTAATGTTTCAGAATTGTCTGCAAATTCTTTAATAATGGACAACATTCTTTCACCAAACATTTTCTAAATATAATCTGTAATTGTTCATATATAATTATTAATATTATGAAATCAAAAAAATATTTGGCGAAAAATTAGTTGAATAATTAATATTCATGGCCTGTTAAGAGCAAGCCACCTAAAATATGGTGGGTTACCTCTCAAAAATTGGCAAATCCTACCACCATTTCCAACATTAAAAATAGTAAAAAAGAAGAATGACTATTTAATTTCATTAATTATTGGATTTAACTTATCAAAATCTATGAAATCAACTTTTTTACCATACGTCTCTATTATAGCTTTTATTTCAGCTGTTCTTTCCTTTTCTTTTAATCTTTTTGATCTTTTATAAGCAAATGCCATCATAGTTTTGTGTTTCAAATTAAGAATAGAATAATCTATTCCGCCCCTTAAAAAATAGACATTAACTTGATTATACATATCCTCTGATAGTTGTCTTTCTATTCCATCCATTATCCTATCAATATTCCCTTTATCATTAGGGTCTGCCAATCCCACTGTTGCAATTACGATTTTCTTATTATGACAATCTTCGATTTTATCAAATAAATGAAAGAATACTCCGACCTCTTTTAGGTCGGTGCGACGAGCAATTGCCTTTTAATTTGTTATATAATCTTTGATTATATGTTAGTGCAGTCATTGGACTGATAATCCTGTTATGCGGGTTATTCTCGCTTGAAACTGCATTATTGGTGACGATAATGTGGGTTGCATGATAGTTTAAAGCCTAATCGATAGTCATACTCCGGGCTGTTGAGGGCGAGAGAAAGATTAGTACTGGTTAATGTTATGTGAACTTTTGTTTAAAGTCTCGTTAGGGGGAACGATGTTTTATTAAAGGAGTTTAAATGATTCCATCGTGTTAACAAGCCAATTTTAAGTCATACGCTATTCGACCGGAACGTATATAGGCCATAACCTTTTAGAGCTTGTTCGGGATACAGAAAGAACCTAACCTAATCGTATCTAACAAAAGGTAAACTCGGTAAGCCTGATAAAGTCTAGAATTTATTCTAGTAGGGTGACCGTGAGGAAACTTGAATTCTCTATCAGGTAAAGGATGCTAAGAAAGCAAATGCCATTATTTGGTCGAAAGACAGCAGGAAACTGACAAATTTTAATAACTGTGAATGGATATGCTGACTTTAGCAGGTGAACAACATGCATATAAAACGAATATTTTGGTTTTATTCAAAGATTGGAGGTATAATTGATGAGAAATACACAAAAGGATACTTTTGTGTCCACCACTTCAAACATTACTAACTGGTCTTCCATAGATTGGAAGAAAGCAGAAAAGTATGTAGATAAAATTCAAAAGCGGATATATCGTGCTGAAAGTGAAGGTGATTATCGTAAAGTAAGAGATTTACAACGATTATTAGGACGTAGTGCTTATGCACAATTATTGGCAATCAGAAGAGTTACTCAGACTAATAAAGGGAAGAGAACCGCAGGTATTGATGGATTTAGAGCATTAACTGATAAGAAAAGAATGGAGTTATTTTACAAAATTCGTAATCGTAATATTAATTTACATAAGCCGAAACCGGCTCTTCGTAAATATATTCGTAAAAAGAATGGTAAAATGCGTCCTCTTAGTATTCCAGTTATTCTTGATAGGATTTATCAAGAGATTCTTCGGATGGTTTTAGAACCTCAGTGGGAGGTTCGTTTTGAACCTACCAGTTACGGATTTAGGCCTAAAAGGAGTATTCATGATGCTGCGGAAAGGATATTTAATTATATTCATCCTGGTAATTGGGTTTATGTATTTGAAGGAGATTTCAAGTCATGTTTTGATAATATTGACCATGATTTCATTCTTGAACAAATTAAAGGATTTCCATACTACAAACTTGTTGAGCGTTTTCTTAAAGCAGGTTATGTTGATAATAATATGTTCAACCGTAATGATAAAGGTACTCCTCAAGGAGGATTGCTCTCGCCTTTATTGGCGAATATTGCCTTGACAGGCATGGAAGAATGTTTAAATATCTCATACAGAAAGAAAACATCCAATAGAAACGGGAAACCTTACACTACTTATATAACCCAAGGTAAATATCGAATGACTCGATATGCCGATGATTTCGTTATTTTTACCAAAACTGAGGAAGATATACTGAAAGTACCTGAAATTCTAGAACCTTATTTAGTTAAAAGAGGTTTAACACTCGCTGAAGACAAAACAAAAATTTCCCATTTACGAGAGGGATTTGATTTTCTGGGACTGAATTTCAGAATATACTACTCTAAAAATGGCCACAAAACTTTAATTAAACCATCTAAAGAGAGTATTCAGAAAGCCCGAGATAAAATCTCCGATATATATGAGAATATGAATGGAAACAATGTTGATACCTTAATTGAAGTTGTTAATCCAGTTATTAGGGGAATTGCTAACTTTTGGAAACCCTATGTTTCCAAGGAAATATTTGGCAAAATGGATAATTTCATTTGGATTAAGAATAGTAAATTCCTTAAACGGCTTCATCCCAAGAAAAGTAAGAAATGGATTAAAAAGAAATACTATCCGCCTTACAATGATGGAAAACACCGAGATAATTGGGTTTTAACTGGCCCTAATAATGGTCTACATATGGAAAGAATGTCTTGGTACCCGATTAGACGGCATACCATGATAAAATTTAATTACAGTCCATATGATGCTAGTAAATCAGATTATTTTGCAAATAGACGATAAATTAAACCTTATTATTCAGATAAATGTTTGCTTGAGCCCATTGTGATGGTGCGACAAGATAGGGTCTCCCAACCCTTTAAAGTCAGTAAAATCTCTATAAAGAGGTTTTAATCCCTGTTGCGTGGGATTTCCTCCTCTGAAATTCTTAATCTGGTAACGGACTTAGGAAGTTGCATGAAGAAAATGCTTAATTTAATGATAGTATTCAATCATTAAAGGGCTAGAGGAAGAATAAGAAAGGTTAACATTATGTGAACAATTGTAAGCATCGTTATGGGCAGTGATAGGTGGAATACAATGCAATTTTTTTTGCTACTATCATATTGCAAATAAGAAATAAGTAGTCAACACATACTTATATTTTCGCAACCTGCATATTTGCCGATGTATAGATTGAACCTTCCCTTATTCGTATCTGACGGGAGATTAACTTGGTAAGCCATTTGCAGTCCTCCGATAACATATGGAGGTAAGCGGATTGTGAATGAAGCCTAACTCTGCAGGTGGTAAAGGATTTTGAAGAAAGCGAATGCCGTTATTGTCGAAAGACAGCAGTAAACTAGGGTTATAATAACTGTGACGGATACCACCCCTTTGTGGGCGGACATGGAAACATGGCTGACTTTCAAAGAATAGACAACGTGTATATAAAACTATAGAATGTTATTTATTAAAAGGATGGTGATTAAAAGATGAGTTATGCTCAAAATCGTCGGAGTTTTGAGTCCACAACATCATACGCTACTTTATGGTCTAATACTGACTGGAATAAGACTCGAAAGTATGTAGATAAACAACAACGTAGGATATATCGTGCTGAATCAAATAATGACAAACGAAAAGTAAGAGATTTACAAAGAATGCTAGTTCGCAGTTCTGCTGCGTTAAAATTAGCAATAAAAAGAGTTACTCAAATAAATAAAGGTAAGAAAACCCCTGGTCTAGATGGTTTTCGTGCAGTAAATGATAAACAAAGGGGAGAATTATTCGTAAAAATGAGAAATATGAATATTAATCTTTACAAGCCTAAACCGGCTTATCGAATTCATATTCCTAAAAAGAATAATAAAACTCGTCCACTAAGCATACCTGTTATTATAGACAGGGTGTATCAAGAATTGCTTCGAATGGCGCTTGAACCGCAATGGGAATTCAAATTTGAACCCGTTAGTTATGGTTTTCGTCCAAAAAGGAGAGCACATGATGCTATGGAAAGAATTTTCTATAATGTTAAAAATGGAAATTGGTGTTGGGTATTTGAAGGCGATTTTAAATCGTGTTTCGATACATTAGACCATAACTTCATCCTCAAACAAATTGAGGGTTTTCCGTATGTTAATGTTGTAGAGAAATTCCTAAAAGCAGGTTATGTCGATAATAACGTCTTTTTTCGTACGAAAATTGGAACCCCACAGGGAGGTCTTTTATCGCCATTGCTTGCCAATATTGCTTTAACTGGCATGGAAGATTGCTTGGGAATTTCTTATAATAAATTAACTCGTAAAAATGGAAGTACAAATTATAATGCTAAGGGAAATTATCGTATGACTCGATATGCCGATGATTTTGTAATATTTGCTAAAAGGAAGAAATCGAGAAAGTTTACGATATTCTTAATCCTTATCTTGAGGAAAGGGGTTTAATCCTCGCAGAGGATAAAACTCGTATTACACATATTTCTGAGGGCTTTGACTTTCTCGGTTTTGAAACTAGACAAAGGCACACTAAGGATGGAGACAAATGTTTCATTAAACCATCTAAAGATTCTCTAAAGAATGCCAGAACTAAAATCGCAGAAAGATTTGAACTTATGAAAGGGCATAATGTTGGGAATTTAATTGATGCTCTTAATCCCTTGATTATCGGACTTGTAAATTATTGGAAACCCATGGTTTCCACAGTAGCATTTGAAAAGATGGATAATTATATTTGGATTAAAGTCAAGAAATTCCTAAAACATCTACATCCCAAAAAAGGATGGAAATGGATTAGAAGAAAATATTTTCCTGATCCTAAGCCTGAAGATAAACATCAAGATAGGTGGATTTTGACTGACCCAGTTTCTGGTCGTCAATTAGTTAAAATGAGGTGGACTAACATTGACAAAAGGCATATAATGATTAAACATAATTATTCGCCTTTTGATAGTGATAAATCCGAATACTTTAAAAATCGACAGATTAAGTTGTCAAATTGATTAAGATAATGGTCTATTTGAGCCGTAGTGCTAAAAGGCACACGTACGGTTCTTCTGAGAGAGCGAGGCAGTAATGCCTCAATCTTATCTGACAAAGTCACACGATGGGTTCTTAGGAGAGAAGGAGGGGGCGACCCCTCTGACTTATCCGACGAGATGAATTTCACAAAAAAGACACGGAGTCATTTTTTTTAATTAATATTTTTGAATAATTACTTTTCAAATGCTCTCTCTCATTTTGTTTATATATTTTGTATATTCATATATATTTTTGTAGTGATAAAAATCTGTTAATGGTTTTTTTCAATGGTTGTTAGATGGTGTGTTTTATTTATGCCTGAGGTTTTAAGTTGTAAATGTAGTATTAATCCTAATTGGGATTTAAAGATTGCTTTTTGGGATGCTTTTGGAGCTTCACGTTTTGTTAGCAATAACGTTAGACAAAAAGTAAGGCAAGCAAGAATTCACAACAAGATAATCGATAAAAATTACTCTGAATCTAAGGATGAAAAGATTTGGATAAATAGGAGTTTTTACAATGATTGTCTACGTGAATTAAAGCATGAAAATCCATTTCTATACGAAATCGACTCTACAGCTTTACAAGAATCTACAGAACGCTTACAAAAAGCATATCAACGCTATGATAAAAGATTATCTGGTGAACCTAAGATTAAAACATTAAAAAATCCAGTACAATCATTCACCATTAAAAACATCAAAAACAGCATTAGACTCAAAGACAATTACATAAGACTAAATAAATACGGATTCATCAAACTACATGGATTGCGACCAATACTGGGCAGAATACAAACCGTAACAATCCTATATGACAAAGGAAGATGGTATGCAATATTGACTTATCGAATTGAAATCCGAATAGATCCACTTCCATTAACCGGTAAAGCAGTGGGAATTGACGTTGGTTTAAAAAATTATATCACATTATCAACAGGAGAGGTGATAGCCAAACCAGACACCCGTGATTTAGATGATAAAATAAAAAAACAACGCAAAATAGTATCCCGCAGATTCCAAGTCTCACCATATGGAAGCAACTACCTAAAAGCCATAGAACAACTACAACGACTCGAACACAAAAGAAACGACATAATAAACGATTTCCACCACAAAATAAGCAAAAAAATAGTTACTGAATACGATATAATCGTAATGGAAACATTAAATATTAAAGGTATGCTAAAAAATCATCATGTCAGTAGCGGAATTCATGATGCCGCATGGTATAAACTAAAACAAAAAATCAAATACAAAGCAGAATTATACGGTAAAACATTCATCGAAATAGACCAATGGTTCGCTTCCACAAAAACATGCCACAAATGCGGCTACAAAAACAACAACATAACCCTAAAAGACAGAGAATGGAATTGCCCAAAATGCGGCACACAGCATGAAAGAGACCACAATGCCGCAATCAACATCTTAAACGAAGGGTTAAAAACACTAAAAAAACCTAGGGGACCTGGGGGATAGCTTAGAATATTTTCCATTCAATAGAATGGATTACCTAAGAATCTCCGACCTCTACAGGCCGGAGAGGTTCAATTAAAGTTTTTTTCATACCCAAGACCCTACCCGCATACAAAGCTCCCAGATATATTATTGTTTCATATTGATTTATATCTTGAATATCAGTATATTTTTCTGCTTTGATACCTGTTTTTTTAGATAATTCTTGAGCATATTGTTTTGTTGTTCCATACTGTGAACCATAAATAATTATTTTCATAATATTGCACCATGATTATTAAGTCTTTTTATGTAATGTTAATTTATTGTTCCATTTATTTTCTTATTGCCCTATTATATATTTTAATTCATGATTATAAAAAATTAATGAAAATTCCATAAAAACTTTAAATAAAGTATAAAAATTAGTAAAAAAGAAAATAATTAATATCCATGGCCTGTTAAGAGTAACCCACCTTCTGTTTTAACAGCATTCATCTTAGCGAACTACCTTGCCTACAACAGTGATCATCAGCAACTTTGTTCTTGCACCTTATGGGGTGGCCGTTTCACCGATTCTTTTAATGTCCTCAATTAAATATCATCGTCAACCATTAAAAGCCGTGTCGTTTCTGCTCCATTGCCATACTTCTCAGCATACATTTTTCAATGCCATAATCTGTGTGATGGGCGGAGTTTCCTTAGTTAAAATAACCAGCAGCTGTCTTTAACTTGCCATGAAAATATTAATTAAAAGTAGCAGGGCCTAGATTTGAACTAGGGATCTCAGGGTTATGAGCCCTGCGGGATCACCAGACTACCCCACCCTGCTATAAAAACAAGAAAATAGTCAACACTAATACTATATTCGCGATAATATATAAAACTTTCTATAAAAGTAGAAATTAGGGATGAATTTATCCCATTTCAAAAAATTATTTTTCTAATGCTTTAATTCTTTTATCCAAATCATTGAGCTTTTCTTCTGTAGCTTCCTGGAATTCTTGAGAAGATTTTTTAAATTCCTGATAATCTTTATCAAGTGCATCAACAGAATTGGTGGTTTCGGTAAACTTGGCTTCAAGTTCTCCAAGATCTTTTTTTGTTGCAAGTGACCAGTCTTTAATCAATTCATCACTTTTTTCATCCAAGAATGAATCAAGTTTTTTAGAAAAAGCATCTGTGTTGATACTTGCTTTATCAATGTCGCTCAATTTAACTTTTATTCTTTTAGTTACAGATTCTGACTCTTTATCTTTATTTAAATCATTGTATTCAGAATTTTTATTAAGCACTTCATTCATATGTGCATCAGCACTTGTTGGAATATAAGCCTTGAGCTTATTCATAGTACCTGGAGTATTCAATAAATAATAGTAAACCAAAACAACAATAGCAATTACTAAAATGATTATAGCGACAGCTTCAATAACTTCCATAATTCCACCTATTTATTTGTTTTATTGAGCTTTTTCTCTTTAGCTTCGATCTCTTTAAGCATTTTTTCTAACTTTTTCTGTTCGGTTTGTGCTTCCAATCTTGCTAATCTTTCATTTATTTGGCTGTGTAAAAAACCAATCTCACTTCTTACATCATTAGTTGATTGTCTAATAGCTTTAAGAGAGTCTTGCTGGTCTTGAGGTAAAGGAATAGGATTGTCCATTAACCTTTTAGATTCTATGTCCTTTTCGACCATAGACATTTTTTTAAGTTGAATTTCTTTTTCAAGCATATCTACAGAGGTTCTAGCTTGAGCAACTTTTCTCCATTGGTAAACAATAATAATGAGAACTAATGAAACGATTAATAATATAATTAATAAAAACATTTGATCCGGAATTGCTGGAATATTCATATCCATAAGTTGACCTCCAATTAATAATTAAGATATAATAAATATTTAAATCTTATTAAATATAACATTTATTATTGAAAAGTGATAATTATGATTGACTCTTATATAAAATCTGGAAAAATAGTTTCAAAAATACGCTCAGATGCATCAGAAATGATAAAGGAAGGATGTTTGGTATTGGATTTAGTGGAATATGTAGAAGAAGAAATATTGAAACAGGGTGCAGGAATTGCATTTCCATGCAACGTATCCATTAATGAAGTTGCTGCCCATTACACATCCCCAATTAATGATAAAACAGTTATCCATGCAGGAGATTTAGTTAAACTAGATCTAGGAGCAGAAATAGATGGCTGCATTGCAGATTCTGCTGTAACAATAATGGCTGGAGGAAATATTGAAGAAAATTACTCCCAGGATGAAATAAACCTCCATGAAGAAATCATAGAGGCTTCAGCAGCAGGTCTTGAAGCGGCAATAGCAACAGTCAGAGCAGGAGTTGAAGTCGGAAAAATCGGAGCTGCAGTCCATGAAGCAATTGAAGACTTTAACCTAAATCCGATATTTAACCTGACAGGACACAGTTTGGAGCAATATAATTTGCATGCTGGAATTTCAATTCCAAACTATGACAATCATGACCCATTCGTTTTGGATGAAGGTCAGGCAATAGCTATTGAACCTTTCGCAACAAACGGTGCAGGATATGTTAATGATGGACCAGGACATTATATTTTCTCATATATGGCAAATAAGCCATTCAGAATGAAAAACACACAAAAAGTACTTAATTATATCCAAAACAACAACCAGTACCTGCCATTTTCAGGCAGATGGATAACTGAGAAATTTGGAGAAAGAAGAGGAAACATTGCACTCAAACAGCTTGCCGACGCAATGGCAATTTATCCGTATGCACCTCTCAAAGAGAAAAAAGGTTACTTTGTTTCACAAAAAGAACACACAGTAATTGTAGAAAAAGAAGGTTGTACTGTTACAACATTATAAGAGAGTTTACTCTCTTTATTACTATTTTTTAAAAAAAAGAAAAAAAAGAAAGAAGATTAGTAAATAGTAGGGATACGTACACCCATTTTAGCTCTTCTTTCACGTTCTGCAGTATTTTTGTCTTTTTTACCTTTAGCTAATTTTTCAAGTAAAGGAAGACCTGGTTTTACATCGTCCATTGGTTTGGTTTCAATAAGACCTGCATCAACTGCTGCTTTAAAGACACTTTCACCGTCGTCAGTTCTGACTAAAACAGTGGACCATCCGTCAGGTGATCCTACAGAACCGGTAGATACATCAGCCCATTCAGCAACGTAATCTTGACATACGTTACATCCAGCTTGTTCGTATCCGTGAGTTTCTTTAATAGCTAAACCTTTGTCTTCACCGTCTTTAGTTAACCAGAATTTACCTTTACCGATGTCCATTTTACTAGCTTCAGTTAAGGAGTCAAATCCTAATTTGGAAGTTGCAAAAGTATCAAGAGAAGCCATAGGGAAGTTTTCCATACAGTAAATACCGATGATTAAGTTTACTTTTTCGGTAACAAATCTGGTAAATGGATAAGCTTTAGCTTTTCTTAAACCTTGTACTTGACATGGAGTTGCAACTACACCGACTTTTTCAAGACCGTTTTGACGAACAGCATCTTTTAATGCAGATAAAGTTGGGGACATTGAGTATTTAGTTCCAGCAGCTGCGATAACTTCATCAGATGAAGTTACAACTGTAGGAATAGGTCTCCAATCATCATCAGGAGTTCCAGCAACAACAGCACCTTCAATGATACCTTCATCGATTGCGTAACATAATAATGCTGAAACAATTCCTCCATCTTGTGATACGTCTAAAATTTTACTATCAGTAGATCTTGCAGATACTGCTTCTTTATAAGTACCTAATGGCATATCCAATCCTCCTAAAGTCCTGTTTCCTTTTTAATTCTTCCTTCAGGTAACCATGATCTTGGACACATTACGTAACAGGTACCACATTTAATACATCTGTCTCTGTCACAGCTAGGTCTACCTTCAGAATAGCCCATTGCCCTTGTTGGACAAGCTAGACCACAAGTTCCACATCCAGAACATAATCCTTGGCGGACTACGTTTGTTAATACATCACAACCACATGCAGAGTTACATGCAGCTAAGTCCATTGCTGGTTTTAAGTAATCTAAGTCACCTTCACATACAGCAACGACAGTTTTTGCAATCATTTCAGGAGCTACAGGACATCCTGGAAGTACTGCATCAACTTTTACTAATGAACTGATAGGTAAGTATGATTCGTGTTTAGGTTGTGCTTGTTGACCACCACGTGCGTAGGTTGTGAAACAACCGGTAACAGCACAGGAACCGAATGCAACAATTAAACCTGATTTTTCTCTAGCAGTTAAAAGTTCGTGAACACTGTGTTCATCTTGTAAACAAACAGACCCTTCAATTAAACAGACATCCATTTCTGGCATTTCTTCAGCATAAGTACCATGGATCCATTTGTCGACTAAAGTTTGTCCGTATACAATATCAACCATATCAGTTAAAACAGTAGATAAAATGTCATAGTTTTCTGTTAAAGACATTGCATCACCAGTACAACCACTTAAGTGTATGTAACCAATACGTGGTTTGGATGAAGCAGCTTTAGTTTCTGCAGGAGCTGCTGCTTTAGGTTCTTCTTTTGCAGGAGCTGCTGCTTTAACTTCTTTTTCTACTTTTGGTTTTGCTGGTTCATTTGAACCGCCAAAAGCTTTTTTCAATTTGTCAAACATTATTTTACCCCGATTTCATTTAAAATAATATCTATAGCTTTAGGAATTGCCTTTTCTACAGGTTCCGTTAAACCCATATGAACATCCGGAGTTGGAATTTCTTTTGGTTTGCAACCAACGACAACAACCTCACATTTTTCTGAAATTTTTTGAAGAGGCTCTTCAACAGTCATTCCATGAGGATTGTCATATTTTCCTATTTTCATAATATTAGGATCAAATACCTCAACAGTTCCAGGTTCTGCCTGGAATTCCACAACATCCAAAACAATTAATTTTTTCCAGTCATATTCTTCATACAACGGGAAGAAATTGGAAGGAGCTGCAGTTCCACCATCAACAAACTGGACACCGTCAGGCAATGAAATACCTTCAAATTTTTCTTGAATTGTGTTTAAAATGTCTTTATCGAATTCATCTTCTACATAAGATGTAACAACAGGATCATAATAATCGTTGGTATCGTTAAAGTATTTCTGTAGAATATTTATGAGGATAGGACCGAATCCGTCATCCCTAAACAATATATTCCCACATCCAACTACAATGATATCCGAATTATAAGGCATTAATTATTTCCTCCAAACTTAGATTCTCACCATTTCATTTTTAAGAATGGATTTGTCTTCATCGTCAACTACCATTACATGAGTAGCACATGATAAACATGGGTCGTATGCTCTGATAACATGTGGACCGAACTCATGATGGAATCCTTCAGTTGCAGGACCCATAGTTGGAATGTTCCAAGTAGTTGGTACAATAGCAGAGTAGAATGCGGTTTTACCGTCAACAACTTTTGCCATGTGAGCATTGGTTCCTCTAGGACCTTCGATGATACCGAAACCGAGTTCTCCGGTTCCTCTAGGATCATAATCTGCTTTTGCAGAAGCTGCAGGGTCAATTGCATCTAATGCTTCTAAACATGCGTCGTAGTTTTTCAACATTTCGTCTGCACGTGCAACGTGTTGAGCGATTACACCTTTACCTTTGAATCCTTGGTATTTTTCCATCCTTGCTCTAGGACCAGTTTCAACATTTTGACCGTCCCATAAAGGAATTACGGAACATCCTCTTTTACCAATTTCTGGGTCATCATACCAGGTTTCAGGTAATACTTCAGAGAATTTGTCCATGTCGAAGTCGTTACTACCATAAAGTGGGTCAACAGCCATTAATGGTTGGTTAACAACACCTAAATCTTCAGGAATACCTAATTTTTCAGCACTTTCAGCAACACAGTTTTTGATTAATTCAATGTGTGCTTCAAGTTTTGGTTTAAGTGCAGTCATTCTTTCGATTAATCTATCTTTTGTGAATGGAGTAATGTTTCTAGCCATTCCACCTACTCTAATATCAGATGGGTGAATACCTTCACCAGCAATCATATCAACAACATATTGTACATTTTTTCTGATTTCACTTACACTGTCTACAGCAGTAACAAATTTGTCTTCTGGGACGAAATCTGTTGCAACTAAGAAGTGGTGAATAGCTGCACTGTTAATGTTATGAGCTGCTAAGGTAGCTTTTCTTAACAATTTACCTGCTTTAGGAATTTCAATTCCTAATGCCATATCCATTGCTTCTGCTGAAGCCAAAGTGTGTGGAATTGGACAAACTCCACAGATTCTTTGACATAATACAGGAGCGGTTTCAGGTGCCTTGTCAAGAACCATCTTTTCTAAACCCCTTACAGGAGTAATACTAAAATACATACCTTTTGTAACTATCCCTGCATCGTCAACTTCCATAACCAATTCGGCATGGCCTTCTTGACGAGTTGTAGGAGATATAACTACTCTATCTGTCAAATATGTCACCTTCTTTCGTAATTAAAAAATTTGTTATTTGAAATAACGATATATATATTTCTCTAATGTTATTAATAAGTGATACTTTAAAAATTAAATAGTAAACTTTAAATAATAAAAAATCTAAGCCCTATACTGCAAGGAAATCCATGATAAATAATGATAAATTAATAAATATTTTAAAAAATGTAGTAAAAAGTTTAGGTTAAACAAAAAGAATTAATGAATTAATCAAACCTTAAAATAATACATAAAAAACGAAAGTGACCACTTGCATTTTCCACGGAAAATATGCTTATTTTACAATAAAATAATAAAAAGTAATACTTTATAATAAATTTATATTACATGAAGTAATACTAAAATATAAAAAAATATTATTTAATTTCATTTAAAATCAAACGAATTGTTTCGGGAATCGCCTTTTCAACCTCTTCAGTTAATCCCATTTCAACATCCGGAGTTGATATCTCACCAGGCTTACATCCCACAATAACAACCTCACATTTCTCGGATAACTCATGAAGCGGTTCTTCAACAGAATATGTGTGGACATTTTCATATTTGTCCCTAGGCATCTCAAAAGGAGAAAATGTTCTAACTGATCCTGCTTCAGCGTCATAATCAACGACATCAACGACAATGACTTTCTCCCAATACTCGTCGGGAAGAGAAAATATGAAATGAGTTGCACCGTTTCCGGCATCAACAAACTTTACTTCACCAGACAAATCAACACCGCTGACAATGTCTTCAACTTCATCAAGCACTTCCTTTGAAAAGTCATTTTCAATATAGGAAATTACCACAGGATCAAAATCATCTTCAGTTTCATTTTCAAAATATTTTTCCAACAAATTTACAACAATGGGCCCATAGCCATCATCCTTGAAAAGAATGTTTCCACATCCAACAACAATAGTTTTTGCATGATAAGGCATTGAAAATCCTCCAAATATAATCTTATAGATTAATATAGTAAGTTTTATATAATATAACTGTTATAATTTTTGTATTAAATAACATTTAAGTAATAGAAATAAACATATATTCAATTAATTAGAAATTACAAAAATGTAACGGGGGTGCAATAATGGAAAAATCAAATTTAATAATTTCTATCATTATCGTGTTATGTATTGCAACTGCAGTTGCAGCTTATGGTATTATAAATAATCAAGATGCTATATTTTCAGATTTAGCTAGTATGGGTTCAGGTTCTGGAAATGGTGGACATGGTATTGGAAATAACACAACCCACAATGGAACAAATCCTTCTTCAGGCGGAAGTGGATCCGGTGGTGGGTCTGGTTCCGGCTCAGGTTCAGGTTCAGGATCCGGTTCAGGTTCTGGAAGTGGTTCAAGCTCCGGCGGAGGATCCGGTGGTGGATCTGGCGGAGGATCTGGTAGTGGTACAATCCACACAACTTCACAAATCCGTGCAATAGCAAATGATCATATCGGAGTGTCTGGATGTTATGCAGGAACACCATCATATAGTGGTGGTTACTGGTATGTCACAATCTACAACAGTACTGATGACAGTGCTGTAGACGGTTTTGTTATTAATGATGCAACCGGACAAGTAAGTAGGGGATAATTTCTCTACTACCTTATTTTATTTTTTTAATTAAGAGATACATTCACTATTTTTTAAAAAAAGAATTTTTTTCATGTGTGCTCAAAAAACAAATATTATTACATGGACAAAAATATAACATGACTACACAGATTACAATTAAATATATATAATAAGAAAAACAAAATAAATAAATGATGTTTATGAGGGGCCCGTAGCCTAGCCTGGATAGGGCGTCGGACTTCTAATCCGAAGGTCCCGGGTTCGAATGCCGGCGGGTCCGCTTTTCATGAAAACTACTTTTTTTAAAGATTTTATAAAGAAATTTAAAAATTTTTTGGGCTTGTAGCCTAGTCTGGAAGGGCGTAAGACTCCTAATCTTAAGATCGAGGGTTCAAATCCCTCCAAGTCCGTTTTAAAAATTATCCAAAGTAAGTACTTTAGGACTTTTTTCTTCTTTAACGGAAGATTTGAAATTAATTTCACCATATTTGCCTCCACCGCCAGGAGTAATATCAATTGTATTATTTCTAAACGCTTCAATCGCTTCAGATACTTTTGAATCTATTTTTTCAATATCAGAAATCTCAGCATTAATTAAAACATTTATTTCATTAGCAAAATTATCAACTAATTTTTGCCAGATGTTTTGAACGGTTTTTGTTGTAACTCCCTTGTCATAAACAGTGGAAATCAGCTCTGCAAGAGGCATCAAATGAATGTAAGGCGGTCTAAAATCAGGATGTTTTGGGGATTTAAAATCAGAAATTTCAAAAATCCTATAATCAACACCTTTTTTAATTCTTCCCCCACAGTCACATTTCATCTTATTTTTCTGGGCAATTTCGGGATCGATTATTTTAAAGCATTTGGTACATGCAGTCATGTGATACTTTCCCAGATTTGGAACAAGACCATAATTTGCTTTAATGTTTGAATGTTTAATTGCATACTTAATGGAAGAAAATGAAATATCTTCAAGCTCCATTTGATTAAATTCACGACCCAATCTGTGAGGCCATGGAGAATGTGCATCGGAATTACTTAAAAATGTAAAATCCTTTAATTCAGCAACAGTATCTGCCATATTTGTATCTGCAGACAGTCCCAGCTCAACAAAATCAACTTTAGCTCCATAACAATCATAAATACTATCAAAAGACTTATACATTCCTGTCCATGGAGTAAAAGCATGAGCAGGACCGATTAAACAATCATACTGGCGCACCAACTCTAGAATTTCAGCACCACCCAAATGGGTTTTGGGCCTTCCGTCAATGCCTTTGTTTTTAGATGGCAATTTTTCAGACAATTCCCTTGCAATATCAATATCGGGAATGATAATAAGATGATGAATCTTGTTTTTTCCCTCAATTTCAGTCGTTATGACAAAATCCATATCTTCTGTCGAATAGATTCCATCCCCCGAATAAGTGGTGGATTCCTCAATGATATCCAACCATTTGGGATGAAGACCATCTCCGGTTCCCATAAGGTTTAAACCTTTAAGTTTGGCTTTAGGAGCGATATTTTTAATCAGCATGTCCTTGGATGAAGCCATTGAAAAACAGCTATGAATATGAAAATCAGAATTGACCAACATGATAATATTATCTTTAAATTGATTTATTTAAAATTGATTACAAAAAAGATGATTAATTTCCCATACTAATGGTCAATTAAAAAAACATGATGATGATAAAAATTGTTCGATTTTAAAAAATAATTTTTTTAAAATCCTCCAATGAAACTTTTTCACTTTTATTTCTCAAATCAACATCCAAATCATCACCAATGGAAGAATTGAAATCTTTTAAAAATAGATTGACCTTGTCAATCAAATCAATAATTTCATCACGAGTGGTTGGATAAGCCAATTTTAAAACAGGAATATCCAACTGACTTACAATATTAACTGCTAATGAATGAGCATTATTACAGCCGTTACCGCAAAACAAAATCAGTTCGTTTAAAACATCATACATCGGCTCATAATTTGCTGGCCTTTGACCCAAAACTATTGCAGCATCAGCCTTATCCAGCAAAGGCATCAAAAGAGAAATACGACCACGAACGCCTGATGGAGTTTCGCTGGACATGTTAACTTTAAAATCAGGATTTAAATTCAGTTCATTATCATATTTGGAAAAATTAGTTGGAGACAAATATGTATGTCCATTCTTTTCAATCAGCGGCACAACAATCATTGCACCATCAGGAATAACAACAATATTCATAAAAAAATAAAAATTGGATAATTATCCAATATATCTTAAATCATCTGCATTTCCGGCATTGGCGCGATTAATTAAATCCTGTTCCATTTGCTGAGCTTGAGCCAACATTTGTCTGGTTTCTTCAGCTCTTTCATCAAGTTTTTCAGTGTTAATCTCGAAATTAAGCAAATCGGCCAATTTCAATAAAACACCTTCAGCAGATTCGGCATCAATAAAGTAACCTGGGGTTTCGCCCATTAAACAAGCACCATATATTCCTTTGCGCATTCCTAAACCTAAAAATAATGCTGAAGCACCAACGATTGCACCATCATTAGATCTCATTTCAACACCAACTTCCTTTAAAAGTTCGATGTGAGCTTCATCACTGGCAGCGCCCAAAACTCTTGGATTTTCAACAGGCTGTCCTGTAGGCACTCCACCTAAAGTGAAAATTCTAGAGATATTGAAAGGTTCTAAAAATTCTAAAATTTCTTGACAAACAATATACTGGCCATCAGGAGATAATGATTGAGTATTTCCACCAATTATAATAATATCCTGATTATTTTCACCTAAATCACGAATATAATACAATTCATTAACCATATTTTCAATCATACCCTCATCACCAACCAAAACCTGTGGCGGGAAAGTTGGAGAATAGATTTCTGCAAATTTGGTTGCGTTTAACTCATCAATCATATGGTCTGCAACTAATTTACCCACATGGCCAACACCAGGTAAGGCTTCAATGAAAATAGGATTATTTAACTCTACTTCTTCTAAAACAGTAATATCAGTGGCTTTCATTTTTTCCCCTTAATTCTTTTTTTAATATACGGCGATACTTTCCGTATTTATCCTCAATAGAAAATTTTGGAGGATAAATCACTTTCAAATCCCCATCGCATTTAGGGCATTTATCCTCTAAAGTATAAATTCCACATTCAGGACATCTATGCATTTTCATACTCATAAGAATCTAATCATCCAATTCTCTTAAAAATGATCCGTTACCATCAGATTCTTCAACAACAGCAATACATCTATCAGCAGCGGCTTTAAGTGCTTTTTCAGCAAGCAAATAATCTGTTGATTTGACAGTGATTCTGTATCTTGGAGCACCAACACACTGGACTTTGATTTCCTCTTCATCGTCACCATTATCTTCAGCAGCCTTGAGTGCTTCAATAATGATTTCGACTCCGTTAGGAACAAAAGTTTCTATATCAACATAACCATTAATATGAACTTCCGGAGGAGTAATATTCTTTTGTGCTACTTCTGTAATAGCATCAGCCCAATCTTGAGGGATTCCTTCTTCAGTTAAGGATTCAGCTCCTTCATCAGCTGCAGTTTCAAAAGCGCCATAAACATCACCGAAGATATCCATGAGCTCATAACCGACTTCATCATAAGCTTCATCCAGATTTTTGTCTAAAGACTTAGCGGATAATTCCAAGAACTTTTCAGCTTTTTGTTCGATTTTCCAATGTTGAATCTTTTTAGTTCTTTGGTCTTCACGGATTCTTTTTAAAGAAGCATCCACATGTCCTTTTTTAGGGTTTACTCTTAGAACACGGCATACAATCTTTTGATTTTCTCTTACGTGATCTCTAATATTTTTTACCCAACCAGCAGAGACTTCAGAAATATGAATAAAAGCTTCTTTGCCTTGATATTCTTCTAATTTAGCGAATGCACCATAGTTAAGAACTTTGTAAACAGTACCTACTATAAGTTCCCCTTCATCAGGCCATTCTCTACTTTTTCTTACCATGTAAAATCACCCCAAAAATAAGTAAAAATTAAAAAATAGTTAAAAATAAGTTAAAAACTAAAAAATTTAGTTTAAAACTTTTTCAATGTGTGCTGTGATTTTAGCTTTAGCACCACGAGATTTAACAAGAGTTTTACCACAAATAATACATTTAACATCAGATGCTGCGCGGTCAAAGATTATTTGTTCATTGTCACAATCTAAACATTTAACTTTTAAAAAGTTTCCTCTTCCTTTACTAACCATGTTAACCACCTATTTTGCTACAAATTCAGGTTTTCCTGTTCTGAAAGATTGTTTAATGTGAGATTTACCACATTCTTTACATTTAGCTCTTAAGTCTAATTTTTTAACCGGTTTGTTTCCAGCAGGTAAAGGCCTTGGATAACCTCTGTAACCAGCGGTAACACGTCTGAATTGTCTTTGTCCCCAAGTTAATTCACTAGCTTTTCTTTTTTTAGCAGTGTGGAGTTCGTGAATTGTATGTTTTTTACAATGAGGACAGTATGTCCTTTTTTCTTTTGGTATTTTCATATTTCCACCATTATATATTTTTTTATTTTAATACGCACTCAAAAGTGCTTAATTAAATAGTCATTATAAATCTAATTGTAAATTTATCTAAACTCAAGTTATATCAAAAAGTTAGAGATAAAAACTGCATAGTAACCGTTTATGTCTACAAACAGCAAAAATCCAAATTATAATAAATAATTTTTTAATATTACAAATAGATATGAGATATAGTTATATTATTAAGAGTATATAAAGTTATCTTATATTTTGACAAAACGGGCTTTTCTGTTTTTCACAAAAATATTTGCATTAATTTTTGGTAAGGTAACAATATCCTGTGACCTGAAAGGACCATAAACTTTTTCATCAATACCAACAATGGACCCGACATCATCCAAAACAAGAATAGTTACAATTTCAGATTCCCTTGTTCTTTTTGGGGCATCCAAATCAATAAACTGGTCATCAGGATCGATAATTTCAATATCATCCAAATCAGCCGGCCGATTGGAATCTTCTTTTTTAACTTCAGCTTTAGGAACTTCTTTTTTTACTTCTGTTTTGACTTTAGAATCAGCAACCTGTTTTTCAATAGGTTCCCTTACCTCATCAGTGATTACTTTAGCTTTGGAGATTTCATTAATCTTATTTAAAACCTCATCATCTTCATCATCCAATGATTTATCGACTTTATCTAAAATATCATCATCACTTTCCTCTTTACCCATAGCAACATCAGCAACATCACTTAATGAAGGAGCAGCATTGTCATCATCGGATTCATCAATAACATCATCTTCAATCACATCTGAAAGACTTTCTTTAGGAATTTCCTGACCTGAAATATTAAGCCTGTGATTTTTTAAAGTTTCAATTATGGAAAAGTAAAAGGTTTCCTCTTCAGGAGTTAAATTTAAAGGCATGGAATCTACCAAATCAAATTCCTGTTTTCCGGAAAAAAGATGATAAGACCTGTTCATGTTCAAGACAGCTACACTTGTAATTTTATGCTCACGTCTTTCACAAATTTCAGTAGCTATTCTTCTGGCCTCATTTAAAGTATTGTATACATCAGAGAATGGATCATCAATAGCGGATTGCTTTAACTCATTGAGATATTCATGAATATCCTTATAAAAAGTCTCTTCAACATGAGCTAATGTACCATTATCACGTTCTTTTTTCTGAATTTTACGCAATGATTGATATAAATCCACTTATTATCATCTCGGATGGTTTTTAAAAATAAAATAAGAAAAACAAATGAAATTATTCATCTGTTTCTAATCTAGGAGCAAGCAAGAAACTGAGTTTTCCATCGCCTGTAACCATGGTTAATGTTAAACTTAATGGCATGTCAGTACCTAAACTAATTTCGGCTTCCTCTGAAAATTTATCTGCTTTAAGCATTTCTCTAATCTTATCTAAAGAAAATAGAGATTTTGCATGTTCTTTAATATTTTCACCGTGAAGATATTTGATACTTGCATCACCAAATTCACCGTCTGCAGATGCAATAAAGTAATCTTCATCGACTTCTAGAGCAATTTTATCTGAAAATATTTCAATATCGTTGATTGAATCTTTTAAGATAGAGAAACGAACTTTAAATGATGTAGGATGATTGATTTGAGGAGGAGTAGGATTGTCGTACTCAATATCAATTAATCTTATTTTAAATGTTCTTGTTGCATCTCCTTCAAAAGTAATAATGAAATTACCTTCATCAACAGACATTAAAACTCTATCTTGAGATTTAGCCCTTTTAAGAACTCTCATAAACTCATCAGTGTCTATGTTAATCTTTTCAGGAACATCACAAACATATTCATCAAACAAACTTGCTTTGAGTTCTAAATGAACAAAAGTTATGTGACTACGGTCTAAGGCATCTAATCTCATACCTTCACTGTCAGTTTGGATTTGAACTTCATCAACAATTGATGAAATTGCATCAAAACTGGTTTTTAAAATACTAGAATCACTTAATTCAGCTTTAAACATAAATAATCCTCTAATTTTTAATCTTAAAAATTTTTGAATATTATTAAATAATATGTTAATTCTGTATTATAAATATTTCTTATTCAGCACATGCGTTTTTCATTTGAGACACATATTCTTTTAATGCATCAGCAGCATCCTCACCATGCTCTTCTATAATTTTAACAATAGCACTTCCAACAATTACACCATCAGCAATTTTAGATATTTCATCTGCCTGTTTAGGTGTGTTAATACCAAATCCAACAGCAACGGGCAAATCACAAACATCACGAATGTCTGAAATTATTGCATTTAAATCCGTTTTTATCTCTGAACGCATTCCTGTAACTCCTAGTGATGAAACTACATAAATAAAACCTGTAGCATCACGGGCAATTTTTTGAATTCTCTGCTTGGATGTTGGAGCGATGAGTGAAATTACATCAACATCATTTTTTAAAGCAATATCTGAAATTTCACCTTTTTCTTCAAAAGGAAGGTCCGGTGAGATTATTCCATCAATACCATACTCATTGCATTTTTTGAAAAACTCTTCATAACCGTAAAAGAATACCGGATTGATATAAGTTAAAAATACCAAAGGAATGTCCGTTTTTTGGCGAACTTTTTTAACTATTTCAAAAACATCATCTGTTGTCGTATTATGTTTTAGGGCACGGACATTGGCGTCCTGAATTACAACCCCTTCAGCCATCGGATCTGAAAATGGTATTCCAATTTCTATTAAATCACAGCCCGCTTCTTCCATAGCCAAAATATATTCTACAGTTTTTTCAACAGTCGGGTCTCCGGCAGTTAAAAAGCCTATGAATGCAGTTCCATTTTTAAATGCATTAGGTATTCTACTCATTTAAATCAACTCCTCTATACTCGGCTATAGACTTGACGTCCTTATCTCCTCTTCCGGATAAACAGACAATTATAATATCATCCTCATCCATTTCAGGTGCGATTTTCATTGCATGGGCTACTGCATGTGAGCTTTCAATAGCTGGAATAATTCCTTCCATTCTGGATAGATATTCGAATGCTTCTACCGCTTCCTCATCATTAATCGGGACATACTGGGCTCTTCCACAATCTCTCAAATATGCATGTTCAGGTCCAACACCAGGATAGTCCAAACCTGCTGAAATTGAATAAACAGGAGCGATTTGTCCATAATCTCCCTGATTGAAAATTGATTTCATACCGTGGAATATTCCGATTTTTCCGTTGGTAAGTGCCGCTGCATTATATGGAGTGTCAACACCTTTTCCTCCGGCTTCACATCCTATCAACTGCACTTCTTCATCATCAATGAAATTATAAAATGCTCCCATAGCATTACTTCCACCACCAACACAAGCTATTACCGCCGTCGGCAGTTTTCCTTCTTTTTCAAGAATCTGTTCACGGGCTTCGGCACTGATTACAGCTTGAAAATCCCTGACAATTTGAGGAAATGGATGAGGCCCCATTGTTGAACCAATTACATAATTTGTAGTACCTACATTAGCTATCCAATCTCTGAATGAATCATTAACTGCATCTTTTAGAGTTTTTGTTCCTGATTTAACTGAATGAACCTTTGCTCCAAGCAGTTCCATACGATAAACATTTAAAGCCTGCCTTTGAGTATCGATTTCACCCATAAAGACTTCACATTCCATATCAAGAAGTGCGGCTGCTGTTGCAGTTGCCACACCATGTTGACCTGCACCAGTTTCAGCAATTACTCGGGTTTTACCCATTTTTTTAGCTAAAAGCACCTGGCCCAAAACATTATTGATTTTATGAGCACCTGTGTGATTCAAATCTTCCCTTTTTAAGTATATCTTTGCTCCACCAAGATCCTGTGTCATTCTTTTTGCATAATATAATAATGATGGTCTTCCTGCATATTCCTTTAATAATGTATTTAATTCATCCAAAAATTCCGGATCGTTCATGTAATAGTTGAACTGCTCTTCAAGATAAATCAGTTCGTTCATTAGTGTTTCTGATATATATTGACCACCATACTCTCCATATCTTCCGTTAGTCATTTATTGCCTCCATGACCTCTTTTATTTTTATTTCATCTTTATAACCGTTAGTTTCTAAACTGCTGCTTAAATCAATAGCATAGGGATTGAATTCCTCAATGGCCAAGGCAATATTATCTACATTTAATCCTCCAGCCAAAAAGAATTCCTTTTTTAAATCTTTACGTATCAGCCGCCAGTCAAAAGTTTTTCCACTGCCTTTTCCACTGTCAAGCAAGAGATAATCTGCAAGTGAATCATCATATTCCAGCAAATCCTTTTCATCTGACATTTCAATAGCATTAATAATTTTTAGTTGATAGTTAGATTTTTGCTTTAAATTCTTAATATATTCTTCACTTTCGCTGCCGTGCAACTGTACAATGTCTATTGTCCCATCATCATATAACTTTAGAATTTCTTCAATGTCCGCATCAACAAAAACACCAACAGATTCAATTGATGAATCCAATTTTTTCTTCATATTAGCAGCTAAATCATGTGTGACTTTTCTTTTAGAATCTGCGAATACAAAACCAATATAATCAGGTTTATACTTGTTTACAATTTCAATATCTTCCAATCTTTTCAGTCCACAGATTTTGATTTTAACCATTTTTCAACTCCAAAACCTTAGCCTTTTTATCATCACTTTTCATTAAAGTTTCGCCTATTAAAACTGCATCAACATTATTTTCTTTTAATCTGGTGACATCTTCTTTTGATTTAATGCCGCTTTCAGATATAAATACAATATCTTCACCAACACATCTACGTAGATTAATACTATTTTCAATATCCACAGTGAAATCTGTCAAGTCACGGTTGTTTACACCTATAATTTCAGCACCTACACTTAATGCCTTCATGATTTCCGTACTGTCATGAACCTCAACAATAGCTGATAAACCTAAAGAGTGAGCCAAATCCAAATATTTCTTTAATTGCACTATATCCAATATAGCCACTATCAATAAGACAGCTGAAGCTCCCAAATATTTAGCCTGATAAATCATATATTCATCTATGACAAAATCTTTTCTTAAAATCGGAACGGAAACGTTTTGAGCAATTTCTTTTAAATAATCATCGTCTCCTTTAAAAAAGTAAGGTTCAGTCAATACAGATATTGCAGAAACGCCGGCTTCTTCATATTCCTTTGCAATCTGAAGGTAATCAAAATCCTCAGCAATCAAACCTTTTGAAGGAGATGCCTTTTTGACTTCTGCAATGATTGAAATATCATCACCCTGAAGTGCTTTTTTAAATGGGAAATCTTCGTTTATTTCCAAATAGGAAATTTCTCTTTTTAAATCATCTAAAGAAATAATAGATTTTTCAAGTTCAATACGCTCTTTTGTTTTTTCAACTATTTCATCTAACATAAAAATCAACTGTTTGTAAATTCAATGAATTTTTCAAGTTGTTTTAACGCCTTTCCGGAATCAATGATTTCTTCAGCCAGCCTGACACCATCATTAATTGACTCCACAACACCTGCAACATACAATCCTGCAGCAGAATTTAAAACAACTGCATTTCTTTTTGGACCTTTTTGACCTTTAAGAATATCCAATGTAATCTGAGCATTTTCCTTTGGATCTCCACCGACTAAATCCGCTTTATTGCATTTTTCAAAACCGAAATCTTCAGGACATATTTCATAAGATTTGGTTACACCATCTTTAATTTCACAGACACAGGTTTTATCACTTGCGGATATTTCATCCATTCCGTCAGTACCATAAACGGATAATGCTGATTTTACACCAAGATTATTTAATACTTTTGCCAAAGGTTCTACTAATTCTTTGTCATAGACCCCCAAAACCTGCATAGTTGCACCGGCAGGATTGGTCAGAGGACCTAAAATATTGAATATAGTTCTGATTGCAAGTTCTTTTCTTACACTGGCAACATATTTCATTGCAATATGATAGTTTTGAGCAAACAAAAAACAAATATTATTCTCTTTTAAGCATTTTAAACTTTTATCTGGATCAATATGAATATTAACGCCAAGTTCTTCCAATACATCAGCAGCCCCACATTTACTTGATGCAGACCTGTTTCCGTGTTTTGCAACAGGAACTCCTGCAGCAGAAATTACAATTGAAGATGTTGTTGAGATATTAAATGTATTGGAACCATCTCCACCAGTTCCTACAATTTCTAAAGCTTCGACATCATTTAACAATCTGACACAATGGTTTCTCATGGCTTTAGCTGAAGCCGTAATTTCATCAATTGTTTCACCTTTCATAGACATTGCAGTTAAGTATGAACTCATTTGAACTTCACTGGCTTCACCGCTCATAATTTCATCCATTGTCTGATATGCTTCATCATATGTCAGGTCTTCTTTTCTTGAAACCTTTAAAATAGCTTCCCTAATCATTTAAATCCCCTTCAAAAAATTTTCAATAATTGTTAAACCGTCTGGCGTTAAAATTGATTCTGGATGAAACTGCAATCCATAAACATTATATTCTCTATGTTTGACCGCCATAATTTCACCGTCATCACAGGAAGTGGATATTATTTCCAATTCATCAGGAATAGTTGATTCTATTAAACTTAAGGAATGATAACGGCCAACAGTAATCTTTGAATCAAGATTTTTAAAAATAGGATCATCATTTAAAGATATGATTGATGATTTTCCATGCATTAATCTTTTGGCATGAGAAACAACTCCCCCAAAAGCAACACATATTGACTGATGACCTAAACAAACTCCCAAAATTGGAATTTTTCCTGCAAATTCCTTTACAACGTCAACACAGATTCCTGCATTTTCAGGTTTACCCGGACCCGGAGATAAAACAATAGCTTCAGGATTCAAAGATTTTATTTTATCCAAAGTAATTTTATCATTTCTTGAAACCATAATGTCCGGCGTAATTTCACCAATCAGCTGGTATAAGTTATATGCAAAACTATCATAGTTATCTATTAGAAGAATCATTCCAATCCCCCGTCAGCTATTTTTAATGCATTAATTACAGCGGCTGCTTTATTCATGGATTCATCAAATTCCGTATCCGGCACACTATCAGCAACGATTCCTGCTCCTGAACGGATAAATACCTTATTATTTCTGGCAAAGGCTATTCTAATGGAGATACATGTATCTAAATTTCCGCTTAAGTCAATATAACCTATAGCACCACCATAGATTCCGCGTTTATTATCTTCAAGTTCATTAATAATTTCACAGGCCCTGATTTTTGGAGCGCCGGACAATGTTCCGGCAGGCAATATTGAATCCAATGCCGCTAAAGCATCCAAATCATTTCTTAATTTTCCGGAAACTGTTGAACCGATATGCATTACATGAGAAAATCGCTCAACAGTCAAATAATTGTCCACAGATACTGATCCGATTTCGGCAATTCTTCCAATATCATTGCGCCCCAAATCAACCAGCATGTTGTGTTCAGCCAACTCTTTTTCATCAGCCAGCAATTCTTTTTCCAATGCCAAATCCTCTTCATCAGTTTTTCCGCGAGGCTTTGTTCCGGCAAGTGGAAAAGTATACAGATTTCCATTTTTAACTTTGACTAATGTCTCAGGAGAAGCTCCTGCAATTTCTATATCATCACTTGAAAAATAAAACATGTAAGGTGAGGGGTTTGTAGTTCTTAAAACCCTATACGTATCAAATAAGCTTCCTTCAATTTCAGCTTCAATACGATTGGATAAAACAACCTGGAAAATATCACCTTGCCTAATATATTCTTTCGCTTTATTTACCATGTCACAATATTTTTCACGACTGAATACTGGCCTGAAATCAGATTTTAATTTTAAATGATGAATATTAGGTTTTTTACCTTTCATAATTAAATAAGCAATAGTTTTTAAATGCTTACATGCTTTTTTATAGTTTTTTTCCAAATCATCTGTCTTCATATTAGATATTATGATGATTTTTTGACGGAAATTATCAAATGCAATTACATTATCAAAAAGCATTATATCAATGTCCTTAAATTGATCCTGATTTTCAGCATCAAGAGTTAATGAAGGTTCAGCATATTTAATATAGTCATAAGCAAAATAACCTACAAAACCTCCGGTAAACGGAGGCAAATTTTCCAATTTCGGAGATTTATTCTTTTCAATTAAATCCCTTATTATTTCACTTGGATTGTCTGTTTTGATTGTTATAGTCTCTTCATTAAATTCAGTAAAGTTCACATCACCTTTAATTTGAACTTCACCGTTCTGGCAGGTAAATTCTAGTAATGGATTGAAACCTAAAAAGCTGTACCTTCCCCAATTTTCAGTATCTTCAATACTTTCCAACATGTAACAATGTCTACTGATACCTTTTAAAATTCTTAAAACCTCAATCGGAGTTGCAATATCTGAAAACAACTCATAAGATATTGGTATTCTTTTATATTGCTTATCTTTAGCAATTTCTTTTACTTCATCTAAACTTGGGGAAAACATTTTATCACCAATTTCTTTTTAGTATATGATTATTAGTATAATGTACTATTTAAAACCTTGTAGTACATTTTTGTACATTATAAACATTGATAAAAATTAACACATACTTTGAAAATCAAATCAAAAAAAAAGAAAATAAAGATAAAATTAATTCATTTTATCCTGTTCACGACTAAATTCTATAACAATCTTTTTAATTTCACGAGATTCAAGATAAGGAAGATTCTCTTTTAATTCAGCTTCCAAATTCTTATTAATCTCCAATCTTTTTTTGGCATATTCTTCTTCATTTAAAGAAGCTTTATATTCCTTATTTAAATTTGAATATTTGGTTATCAATGGCTGAATGATAGATGTAATATCCTTATCCAACTGATCGTTGATTTCTTTTCTTTTTTTAACCTCAGCCACAAATCCTACAACAGTTATAAAAAATCCTAAAACCGTAACTGTTAATGCTGGAACCAAATATTGATGATTATCAACAAAATATACAGATAAAAGAATTCCAATAAAAATTAATACAATACCTATTTTTTTTAAATCCATAAAACATCACTACCTTTTATCAATATGCTTCCACTCCTGACGTATAGATATTACAATTAAATAAAACGATACAATAGCTAAAATGGAAAATACAAATATAAATACATCATTTGTAAAAATCAAATTTCCTGAATCAAGATGAGCGAAAATCTCCGCCAATAAATTGTTTAAAAAATGGGCCAATATGCATGTTAATATATTCTTTGTTTTAAGAAAGATAATACACATGCAAACAGCAAATACAATTGCGGAAATAATATTGCCATAGCCGTGAAGCGATCCAAATAAAATTGACGTGATAGCTATTGCATAGGATGTTGGAACAAAGAGTTTGAGCCTGTTTAAAAATACTCCACGGAACAATAGCTCTTCACAAACCGGTGAAATAAATATTATTGAAAGGGAGGCCCCAATACCAACAAGTGAATTTATTGGCAGTGCATGAAGTATAGACATTCCCAAAAATGAGTTTAACCCAGGAATATACTCCCGTGCAAATATCGAAATATACAACATCCCATAAGAAAAGAAAACATTAACCAAAACTATAGTAAGAAGCGATTTTGGAGATATGTTGGAAAAAATATTGTTGAAATCCTGTTTAAATCCCTCTCCAAAAAACCTTAATCTATAGATAAAATAAACTATAAGTCCAAGATAAATCAAATCTCCACCAATAGAATAGCCATAAAATCTCAACAGGATTGATAAACCTATTAATATCAGAAGTATAATTAAAACTTCCAAAATAGAAATTTTTTTAAGACAATCATTTAATGAAGACATGAATAAAGTTATGATTATATTAATATAAAAAATAGACTCTTTCAAAAACTTGTTGATTTGAAATTTTTTGATGAAAATTAGTTTGTAATTTTTTATTTTGGCGCGCAGCCTATATTAAAAAAAATAGAAAAATAGAAAAATAAGTTATTATCTCATTTTTCTAATTAAGAATATGCCCAAAATAACCAGCAATATCAATAACACTATCCAATACAAATTATTATTATTTAAAGGTGTTTTTGCCTGATTAATGGATTTTACTGGAGCATTATTATTTGATTGATTATCATCAACAGAATCGTCTGCCGTATTCAATTGATTGACAACATTTGCAGGTAAAAATTCAACAACATCCCTATAATATGATAGACCATTACTTGAAGATGCTAAATTACTCTTTTGATTTTTTCGAGATGCAACATAATTCGTTTGATTATTTTTGCCATTACCGGTATTTTTCATTATATGCTCCATATATTTATCCAGAGCTATTACTTCCAATCTTTTTGTTACCTTTTCGTCGAATAAGTATACCGATATTAGGTATGAGTCTACTTCTGTAGGTGTTACAGTTATATGTACACTGTTTCCATAGTCAGTTCTGTTTTCAACTTCAGCGTCTCGAACACGGTAGAATACAATGTAATCAGTATACATTGCACCGGAGCATTGGCTTCCGTCACTGCAGTAGAAAACAGCCGCCACATCTACAGAGGTATTAACTACACATGGATTTTCACTAAATTCTATTTCTATCTTTAAAGGGTTGGAATCTGTATGATTGACATTTGAAAATGGCCAGTATTTCCATTCGGTTAATTGACCATTGTCTTCACTAGGATTGGTTGACCAGTAATTTTCAGATATTTCATCATAATAACCTGAGTTGAATACGGTTTTTCCTTCACCGTATGCCCTATTAAAAATAAAAATATTATATTTCAATGTCAGGTGAGAACTTTGTGAGTCAAGGTAAATTGCACCACCTCTGCCCTCAGGTGTGTCTTTTGAAAAAATTCTGCCCTCACATATGTTGTTTGAAAAGATACACTGTGAGAATGTTATCCATTTTTCATCATTTATATATATTGCCCCGCCGTCTCCTTTTTTGGCGACGTTTTTTATAAATGATACCCTGGAAACATCTCCATTGAATTTATCTGTATATATTGCTCCACCATCATCTCCTGCAGTGTTGCCTTCAAATATTGATGAATTACCTTTTATTGTTATATCCTTTGCATATACCGCTCCACCTTTATTATAAGCAAAATTGCTTATAAATGTAGAGTTATCGATTATTGCAGTATCTTCAGCACGCATTGCTCCACCATAAGATGATATTAAAGGAGAGGTTGCTTTGTTGAATTCAAATAGGCAGTGCCTTACGTTTATGTTGGTTTCTGCATACGCAGCACCTCCGTCGAAAAATGCAGTATTATTATCAAATACTGTGTTTACTGCATTAATATATTCAGTTGCATACAGTGCTCCACCTTTATTCTTTCCTCCATCATTGCCTGTGAAGAATGTGTCAAATGGTGCTGTTTCCATATTATTATTGATATTTATGATTTCGGCATAAACTGCTCCGCCGTAATCTGCAGCATAGTTATAATTAAATGTGGAGTTTTTAACCTCAACGCATTCTTTACAGAAAATTGCTCCACCACATTCGTCTGCCTTATTGGATGTGAATGTGGAACCTTGAATATATAAATCCTCTTTGGAGTATATTGCACCACCGTCAATATCATCTGCCTCATTGTTATTGAATTGTGAGTTTATGATGGTAAGGGGTTTATCTGCACCATTGTATATTGCTCCACCATAATCGTCTGCCCAGTTATTTTCAAAAATACAGTTTTCTATTGTGTATTGTGCTGAACCTTCAATGTGAATAGCTCCTCCATTGTAGTTGTCATCATTGTGTCCGTTTTTAATTATTAAGTTTTTCAATACTATATTTCCACTGCTTGAGTAGAATGCACTGCATTCAGTATTTAAACAGTCAAGAGTGTGTCCCTGGCCATCAATTGTTAAATCACTCTCTAAATGAATTCTTTAACCATAAGCTCCATTATAATCGCGACTAAGATATAATACAGACCCTACAGGCGCATTATTTATCTCAACTTGAAGATCATCGAAAGTACCTGGTGATGTGCTGGTGTATGTCTCTTCAAGTTGTACATTATCAAAAATTGATTTCAATGAATCATCACCACCTGATGATTCATTCATGTCCATATCATTAATATCAGCTGCACTCACAGCAGTTAAAGATACCATAAATAATATAAATAAAATAATTAAAATTTTTTTAAAATTCATTTTTAGATACCCCTAATAATAAAAACTCCTAATGTAATATAGATTATACCCACATATATAAAGTGCGGTGTTGCATACATATTTTGGCTATGTCAATTTGTTAGTTGGAATTTTATTTTTTTCATCCAGCCATTTTTTCTGTTGTAGAATTGATTAAATACTCTTTGTTGTGTTCTGTATCTTTTTTTATTGGCTTTTGGTGGTGTTACATGAAAATATTTTTCTGAATCATTATATTCGGGGGAAAAAATCATTTACCTTTTTACATGATTTGAAAATCTTCACAAAACGAGGATCTGAAAGGACAAATCCATCATCAAAATCACATAATAAATATTGTTTAACATCTAAAATACTATTTGGAGTAATTTTTTTTGATTTGATATGCTAAAAACTTTTAATCGATCTATTTATTAAATTTAACTATTTTTAGATTGAATTAAAAATTCGCAACTGATTTTCATGAAAAAATTTCAAATCAACATAGTTTTTGAAAGAGACAAAAAAAATAAGATGAAGTTAATTAAACAATTAACCCCTTAAATTATAAATTAAACCCTGACTTCTATTTTGGAATATTGATAAGAAAGGAGAAACCAAAAATAATAAAATAGCATTAGTAACCAATGCAGTAAACCGAGTAACTTCTCCAAAACCTGCTGTAGATACACTCAATGCGGCAACACCAAATATATTAAATATTATTCCAATAATAAAAGTGACAATGATGAGCGTAGCCAATGAAATAAATATAATACCAAGATATGATAAAATATATCTTCCATATCCAATGAAAGACATTATCTCTTTGAGTTCGCCTAGTGCAAATGCTGATTTAAAAGAATCATTGTTTGCAGCCATATGAGGTATGGCCAAAAATGAAAAAGCAACCCCTATTAAAGCCAAAATTAATCCTACCACTAATAATAATAGTGATTTTGAAGATATTGCAAAAACAAGTATAATAACCGGTATTATCATATAAACAAGATTAACCGCAATATATCTTAAACCGTTTATAAACATTTCTTTCAAACCTGAAAATTCAGGAGGCACAGCATCAACATTAATCATAGATTGAGTGGAAAGCTTTATAATTTTATAATTGTAACCATAAAAAAATATTAATGGAACGATTAAAAAATTAAAGAAAGATAAAACACCCAATATAAGAAGAATCGAAATCTTTTTTGATGCAAATTCTATTGAATCTTTATATATATCTAAAATCATTCTAAACTACCTTCATCAATTATAAATACTTCTTCAATACTATCTTTATCTAAAATTTTAGTAATTTTAAATGCCAACAGTAAAGAAGGATTGTATCTAGCATTTTCCAGCGCATTAATCGTTTGACGGGTAACACCTGCCTCATCAGCCAATTCCTGTTGTGTTAAGCCTTTCTCTTGGCGAAATTCCCGTATCTTAGTTTCCAAATAATCACCCATAATCTTATTCAACTAAAAAAAAGTTGACTTTAATGTTATATTATTTAGACATATATATAAAATTGTCTATTAAATTTTCCATAATGGAATATAACAAACAACTATAAAAATATACAATTGACAAATATATTAATGTATAAATTTTAAAATGAGATGATAATAATGGCTATACATCCAATCGAATTTAGATATGGTACTCCCGAAATGAAAGCAATTTGGGAAGAAGAAAACAAATTACAAAGAATGTTAGACATTGAATCAGCACTTGCACAAGCAGAAGGAGAATTAGGAATAATTCCAAAAGAAGTGGCTGATGAGATTGCAAAAAAAGCAACGACAGAATATGTTAAATTGGAAAGAGTAAAAGCAATAGAAGCTGAAACCAATCACGACATCGCCGCATTATCAAAAGGAATTACTGAAGTTTGTGATAATGGGGCTGGAGAATATGTTCACTTTGGAGCAACATCCAATGACATAGTAGACAGTTCAAATTCATTACTCATTCGCGACTCAATCGACGTATTGGAAGAAAAAGTAGAAAGATTAACCAAAATAATGCTCGATTTAGCAAGCGAAAATAAAATGAAAGTATGTATCGGACGTACACACGGACAACATGCACTTCCAACCACCTACGGAATGAAATTTGCTTTATGGGCAGATGAACTCCACAGACAATACGAAAGATTAGAACATGCAAGAGCAAATGTCTGTATCGCAATGATGGACGGTGCTGTTGGAACAACTGCAGCATTAGGAACTGACGGATGGAAAATCCATAAAACCGTTGCACGTATATTAGATTTACCTGCTGCCAAAATTACAAACCAGGTTGTTCAAAGGGACAATCACGTTGAATTCATATCAACATTAGCAAATATTGCTTCAACTTTAGATAAAATAGCTTTAGAAATTAGAAGTCTTCAAAGAACTGAAATAATGGAAGTTGGAGAATACTTCGATCCGGAAAAACAAGTGGGCAGCAGCACAATGCCACACAAAATGAATCCTATTACTGCTGAAAGAATTTGTGGTGTTGCAAGAATTGTAAAATCATACGTTAATGCAGCACTTGACAATAACCCGTTATGGCATGAAAGAGATTTGACAAACTCATCCTGTGAAAGAATAATGTTTCCGGAAAGCTGTATATTAACAGATTACATCTTAAACTTAACAATTAAACTGATGAGCAATTTAGTATTCTATGACGAGAATATTGAAAGAAATTTAAACCTTACAAACGGTTTAATCATGGCTGAAAGATTAATGGCCGAACTTACAAGAGCAGGAATGGGTAAACAAACTGCATACGGAATTGTAAGAAAAAATGCCATCAAAGCAAACAAAGAAAAACTATTGCTCGGAGAACTAATCTTAGAAGACAGTGAAGTTCAAAAATACCTGACTGAAGAAGATGTAGAAAAAATAATGGACCCTCACACTTATACCGGTTCAATTGAAATAATTATTGATGAATTGTTAGAAGACTCAAAAGACTGGTTTTAGAGGGATAAAATGACTGTAAAAACATTAAAATCTATTGATATATCCTCATTTACAATTATATCAACAGGTGTTTCTACACTAATTTCAATTTTAGTGGCACTGCTTATATTTGTAACTATGGGAGCATTAGTGCCAAACAGTCTTACAACAATTACATTCATTGTTCCTACAATCATTTTCGGAACAATAATTGTCGGTATTTTTACATATTTTTCAATAGGTTATCTTTATAATATTTTAGCAAAGAAATTCGGCTTTATTAAGTTGGATATTGAAGAAGATTACATTAAAAAAATCTCACCAAAAGAGACTGCACTTATTGCTGCCTGTATTACAATAATTATGATTCTTGTGGTTTATTTGGCATTTTCATTAATTATTCCAGTACTTTTAAGCACAATGATTTCAATTTTAATGTATGCTTCACAAGCCATTATCGCAACACAATTATATCAAATAATGCTTTTAATATCCAATCCACTAGTTATTGCAATTGGAATACTTGGTACTGTTATCATAACCTCAATATTTACATTACTTGCAACATATGTTTATAATATTTTAGCAGATAGTGACAGAGGAATAAAAGTTAACCTTAGCCAAGAAGATAAATTTACCCAGCTTGAATCATTGGATCCCGTGAACTTCAGTATAGCTATAGCTGCAATATGTCTTATTTTAAATATTATAGTCGGGATAATTATGATAATTAGCGGTACTCCTATATTCAATGCATTAACAAGCATATTAAGCAGTTTTGTTTGTGGATTTATAGGAGCATTATTAGTTGCAGTGATTTATAATTTCCTTGCTCCAAAAATCGGTAAATTGAAAGTTGAATTAGAATAAGTTATCCACTTATTCCCTTTATTTTTTTAACATCACTATCTAATGGGAGAGTTGTATATGAAAGATATTTTCGATGAATGTAAATTCAGTGAATTTAACATTAAAAGCAGAATTATCAGAACAGGCGTCTGGGAAAGACAGACCGAAGGCGGTTTTTTAACATCAGAAGTTTTTGACAGATATGAGGATATGGCAAAAAGCGGAGTTGGGTTAATTTTATCCGAGATATTCGCATTTGACCCGAAAGACCGTTTTTATGACTATTCAGCAAACGTTAATTACAGAGGATTCATTAAGGATTACAAACAGATTACAGACATCTGTCACAATTATGATGTACCTATTCTAGGCCAGTTAGCATTTTTCTATTATGATGACGGAGATAACCAGAAAGCGGAACCTAATGATTTGACAATTGAAGGTATCAGAAAACTTCAGGCGGAAGTTATTATGGTTGCAAAAAAATTCTCCTTTGCCGGTTTTGACGGCATCCAAATTAATATGGGAAATAATTTTTATCTATCCCGATTTGTCAATCCATATTTCAACCAAAGAGATGACAAATATGGTGGAAATACACTGAACAGATTAAGAATTGTTCTTGAAATTATTCAATTAATTAAAAAGACAATAGGTTTCCATGTCAGCTGCAGAATCAATATTGAAGATGTGAGAAAAGGTGGAATGACGCAGGAAGAAAGCAGGAAAATAGCTAAATTGCTGGCAGAACATGGTGCAGACAGTATCCAAATCACCGGCAGAACCATTTCCATGAAATATGATGCTGAAGAAAAGCATGTGTTTCTGGATTATGCAGATGAATTATCCCAGGAAGTCGATGTCCCAATAATATTGGCAGGAAACTTAAGAGATATGAAAACAATGAATGAAATATTGAATTCCTCAAACGTTGAGTTTATGTCCCTTTCAAAGCCTTTTGTTGCACAGCCTGATTTCTTAGCAGATTGGAAAGAAAATGGAGATGGTACTTCCATATGTAAAGGATGTAATAATTGTTACAGTAAAAAAGAAAGCAGATGTTTCCAATATTATGAGGAAAAATCTGATTAACTCTTAACTTTTTTAATTGGAGGTACATAGCGTTTAAGTAATAATGATAGTGAAATAACAGTTACTGAACTCAATGCCATAGCCAAACCTGCCAATTCAGGTTTAAACATGATTCCAAAGTTAGGATACAATACACCGGCAGCTACAGGAATCAGTATTGTGTTGTATGCGAATGCCCAGAAGATATTTTCCTTGATTCTTCTCATTACTTTTTTAGAAAACTGTACTGCTGCCACAACATTTTCCAAATCACCTTCCATTACTACAACATCACCGCTTTCCATTGCAATATCAGTCCCATTGCCCATTGCAACTCCAATATCTGCCTGTGTTAATGCTGGAGCATCATTGATTCCATCACCAGTAAACAACACTTTTTTGGAATCTTTTTGAATGCCTTGAACTATATCCAGCTTATTTTCAGGAAGTATTTCGGATTCAACATTATCTATTCCAACTTCATTAGCAACAGATAGTGCTGTACTTTCATTGTCGCCTGTTAACATGTATGTTTCAATGTCCATCCTATGTAATTCTTCAATGGTTCTTTTAGAATTTGGCTTGACCTTATCGGAAAGACTTATGATTCCACGGACATCCATATCAACAGCTAAAAGTATAATGGTTTTGCTTTGATTTTCCAATTCATCATAACTTTTCAACACATCATCAGATAGATCAATGCCGCTACTTTTCATTAATGATTTATTTCCTGCCAAAACAGTTTTTTCATCAATTACTGCTTTAATACCCTTACCTGTAACATTTTCAAAATCAACTGTATTCAGCAGTTCCAAGCCTTCAGCTTTTCTAACAATTGCCTTAGCGATAGGATGATTTGAATTCTGTTCAACAGAAGCTGCAATAGCTACCAATTCTTCTTCAGAAATGCCATATGTTATTATATCATCAACTTCAGGCTTTCCTTCAGTAATAGTGCCCGTTTTATCAAATGCTGCGACATCAATTTGGCCAGCATTTTCCAAAGTATCACCATTTTTAATTAAAATACCGAACTCTGCAGCCCTTCCAACACCTACAGTAACAGCAGTTGGAGTAGCCAAACCCAGAGCACAAGGACAGGCAACAACCAAAATAGATATTAAGCAGGTAAGTGAGAACAATAATGTTGCTCCCAAAACAAAATACCAGATGCAGAATACTACAATAGCTATAGTTAAAATAACTGGAATAAAGTAAGAAACAATAGTATTGGCAAATTTCTGAACCGGAGGTCTTGATGACTGTGCCTTTTCAACCAAACGGATAATATTGGAAAGAACTGTCTCTGAACCTATTTTTAAAGCGCTGATGATTAAAACTCCATCCTGGTTAATGGTACCTGCAAAAACTTCTTCACCATCCTTTTTAACTTTAGGAATAGGTTCACCATTAATCATGGATTCATCAACATAGGATTCTCCACCGATAACCTTACCGTCGACAGGTATTTTATCTCCAGGTTTTACCAAAAGATTATCTCCCAGATTAATTTCGGCAATCTGAACCTCTTTTTGTGACATTACTTCATTATTTTCATCAACTTCAACCAGTGTTGCAACAGTTGGCTGAAGACCGATTAATTCACGAATTGAATCTGAAGTTTTCTTTTTAGCCTTGGCTTCAAGATATCTTCCAATCATTAAAAATGAAGGTAGCATAACAGCAGACTCATAAAACATGAAAGTATGGTCCAAGACTATTCCGAATGTTCCCAAAATACTTGATCCATAAGCCACAATAATACCCATAGAATACATTACATCCATATTCAGGTTTTTATGCATTAAACCATTGATTCCCGCTTTTAAAATAGGAAGTGAAACATATAAAAACGGTAAAATACTTACAAGTAATGAAAGCAGACCCATAGACGAAATGTCAATTCCCGTACTTTCATGTATCTGGTGAGTTAAACCCATCAACGGATCCCATCCGCTGTACATTAGAATCATTAGTATGGCTGAGAAAAATAAACCGACAATAATACGATTTCTTTTACTAATTAAATCTTGTTGGTAAAGCTCTTCTTCATCAATTTCTGTTTGTCCATCGATTCCCAACAGTTCAAAGCCAAGATTATTAATTACAACTTCCATATCGTCGATAGTAACCTTACTCTTATCATATCGAACAAAAGCAGTTCCAGAAGTTAAATCAGCTTTAACATCAAAAATACCGTCCAAACGGATTAAAAAATTTTCAACATTCATTGTACATGAAGCACAATGCATTCCCTCAATCCTTAAGGTAACTTCGTCACAATGCAATTGAAATCCCAAATTTCTGACTATGGAATCCATTTCATCATATGACATTTTTTTAGGATTGACTGTAATGTGAACCTTATTTGAAGCCAAATCAGCATCAACTGCTTCCACACCCTCTTCACGTTCAAATGTTTTGTTAACGCTTAAAACACAGGAAGCACAATGCATTCCCTCAATAGGAATATCCATTTCTTTAAGTTTTGCCATACTATCTCCCACTCAATTATATTTAAATATATAAAAAAATTATTTAATAAAGATTAGGTAATAGAAAATTTACATGAAAGTTACATCGATTTCATCATGAGGAACAGTTCTTCTAAAACGTTTTTTAGGATATCCGATTATGAAAGAAGAGTACATATGCTTATTCTTATCAATATTCGGGAAAAATTCCATTAATTTATCATGGTCTATTTCATCTGCCTTTAAAATGAAAAGAGAATAAAAGCCACCCAATCCCAAAGAATATGCGAGCAATTCCAGACGAGTATTTGCAATGACTGCACTTGTTTTATCGCTTGCAAAAGTTAAAATAAGCTGATGGCCTTGCCAGAGTAAAGGATGAAATTCTTTGGAGGATTTGTCTTTTAAATAATCCCCAAATTCCTTAATTCTGAAAAATTCATCTTCCTCTACTTTAATTATGTCATAAACCAAGTCCATGAATTCATCCAATTTATCGTCCAAAACAACGAATTCAACATCCTGCTGGTTTTGAGCAGAAGGAGAATAATAAGCACCCTTAAATAATTTATCAAATGTATCCTTATCGACTTTTTTATTTTTAAACCAGCGAATAGATCTTCTTTGCTTTAAAAATTGAAGCAAATCATCATAATCGACAGGAATTTGGCGTGCATTATATTCTTCAACCATATCCATTTGATTTTCATATTTAATAAGCGTAATCGCCCCTTCAGGACAAACCGCCATACAATGTCCACAATCAAAACAGTTACTTTCTAATTCAAAAGCAGTATCATCAATTTCAATATTACCTCTAATACATACAGATTTACAGAGTTTGCATCCACTACATAACTCCACATCTATTTTTAACTTCTTTACCATCTTGAACAACCCTTAGAATATTATCAGTATTTGTTAATAGTTTTATGTCATTTAAAGGATTATTTTCAACAAAAATTAAGTCAGCACATTTTCCAGTTTCAATAGAACCAATATCATCTTTTCCCAGGAATTCAGCAGATTTACTGGTAGCAGATTCGATAGCTTCCATAGGAGTCATTCCTATATCGACTAAATTCAGCAATTCTTTTAAATTATTACCATGAGGCATTACTCCACTATCAGTTCCCATTACAATATTAACACCATTTTCATAAGCAGTTTTAATATTTTCCTTGCAAACTTTAACTACTTCTTTCATTTTTGCCAACTTTTCATCAGCATAATTATCCCATGGAGGAAAACCGTTTTCATATATATACTGATTAACCAACATGGTTGGAACTAATGTGACATTGTTTTCAACCATTTTTTTAGAGGTTTTATCATCGATAAATGTTCCGTGTTCAATTGAAGAAAATCCTGCATCAATACATTTATTTATACCCTCCAAACTATGGCAATGGGCCGAAACTTTTGTATTTGTACTATTCGCTTCGCCTACAATAGTTTTAAGTTCTTCCAAGTTAAATTGAGAAAACTCTATAGAGTTGTTTGTAGTTAAAACACCACCACTGCACATTACCTTAATAAAATCAGCACCAGCTCTTTTAACTTCACGGGTTTTCTTTAAAACTTCAGATGGACCATCACACCTTCCCTTTGGAAAGCCAGGATACATTATTTCCATATCAAAACCTGACAGCATCATTAAATCAAAATGTCCACCAGTCATTATCAAAGGAGTTATGGAAACCACCATTTTAGGAGCAGTAAATAGTTCTCTTTGTTGTGCTAATTTAACACCCGCATCTGCAGATCCGCAATCCCTAATTGTTGTAACACCGGCATTAATTGTCTGCTTTCCATGAGGAACAGCATTATAAAAATGAATAGCTAGAGGATTATACATATTTTCTTCTTTATGAAAACCTTTAGCTAAAATATGAGTATGACAATCAATAAACCCCGGCAAAACATAATTATTGTTTCCATCAATGATTTTAGCATTTTCTTTAGCATTAATTTTACCTGAAGAAATCTCTTTAATATATTTTCCTTCAATCAAAATATTTTGATGCTCCGCTATCTCATCTGCAGGATTAACAATATTTACATTTTCAATTAGGGTCTGCATTTAAATCACTTATAAAATTGTAATTTTACCATTATCGCCATCAACTTCAACCAAAGCACCATTAACCAAGTCTTTAGTTTCTGAAGGAGAATCAACCATAGGTATATCCGACATGATTGCACCGGTAGCTATAATAGGTTCTGCATTAAGACAAATAATGGCTTTTGGAGCAGTATTATTTTTCATCATCTGAAAAATCACATAAGAACCCACAGTAGAACCTTTTCCACCAGGAATGAATAAAACCTTATCTTTGATTATCTGACCTTTCAATTCATGATTTGGGTCGATAATTTCACCATTATCAGGATTAACTCCACCTAAAAAACTAATTGGCTCAGAGCTTACAATTAACTCCCCTTTTCCTTTTCCTTTTGCAATATTTCTACATTCTATCATTATGAAATATTATGTAAAAAGTAGTATTTAAAATAAGTTAAACAACATCTTTCTTCATTACTTCGCGTAACACTGCTGTTGCATAAGAGCCTTTGTTAATTGAAAATTCAGCCAAAACACCATCATCACATGCTTTAGCAGATGCATCCCAAACTTGGAAACGCACAGACCTCCTAAGACCATGACTTCCTAAACGTGGCATTTTAGGAACTTCAAAATCGCTTTTATCCAAACCATAGTTTTCAAGAACCTCTTTTTCCATCTCTCCAACTTCACCGCCTGCAAAAGGAACTTTGGTACCATATAACGGAACTGTAGGATTAACTTCAAAATTATTGATTAATTCCTGATATTGCTCAGGAGTTTTATCACGGATAATGTGTTCCTCATTATCAATAATAATGTCTCCTTCGATATATTTGTTAATTCCCATTTCAACACGTCGACTTACAACATCATTGAATAAATAAGATTGATAAGCATGGACAAACATTCTTTGTAATGGCTTTGGAAGAGCATGAATAGCATTCATATATGATTTATCAGTTAATTCACCTTTTTTAGAGTCTTTGATTAATTGACGAACCATCATTTTTTCATAACGCATTCCTTTACCCATTAATTCTAATGACTTTTCCAAATCCCCATCATCATAAGCCTGTCTTGCCTTTTGATTTTCCAAACTTTCATCTTCAGACGGATTTCCAACATATCTCCTAACGGCTTCAGCCAAATCATTTTGAATTAAAGCTTCACCGACAAGGTGAGTATTGGTTCTAGGTTTTCCAAAACGCTGCCAGCCATAATAATTAGGAACTCCAGTAACTTCCAACTCCTTCAGGACTTCATTTGCAACATCTGCGCTTTTTTCAACATCATCCAAATCGCGAATTAGAATTCTGAACTTATTTCCCTTTAACTGACCCATCCTGAGTTTTTTACGTCCACGAGTAATTTCTAAAAAATCAGTTTTGTAAATATCCAAGTTTTCAACTTGCTTAAATTGTTCTTCTGAGTCCATATTAGCTATACAAATCCATTGACGGGTTAAAGCTTTTTTATCCTTCATTCCAGCAAAGCCCATTCTTTTCCTGTCAATATGCAAATCACGAGCAATATCTAAAACAACATCAAGAGTAGTCCTTCCAAGTTTCTCAATCCAAATCCAAACATTAGGACCTTCACCATTCGGAATCACTTCTGGAATTTCTTCAACATAAAAATCTTCATATTGGTTTCTAATAGATCCACCAATTCCCTTTTGACTCGTAACATAAGTATTAGCATTTAACATAGTATCACAAAAACAAAAATGCCCCGGCCGGGATTTGAACCCGGGGAATGGGATCCGCAGTCCCATGTGTTATCCAAACTACACCACCGGGGCGAGACAAAATAAGCTATCACACTAATATAAGTTTTTCATAGTATTTAATATTTATTTAAATCTGAGTAAACATTATATAATAGTTAGGAAAAAATATTAAAATGTGCATTATAACTGGTGGGGAATCACCACCACAAACCCAATTCTCTGCTAGTTTGGTGCATGATTGGGTATGTAAGGGCTGATATATTCACCACCAAACACGTATAATATCGGTCTATTACATACAATAAGCCGTTACCACACATATAGAGTATAAGAATAACCATCAAAATTTCGTGTTGCTACAGATACATCATCTGCTTTTGTAAAATCTCCAGAACCCGATAAAATCTTTGAATCCAAATGATTCGTTTCCACAAACCTATAATTTTTCAGTTTAAATTCACCAAATTTTTCATCACAAAGCTGAGATACTTCACTAACGGACTTTTTAGAATTTTTATTTTCTTTTAAAATAGCTGTAATTTTACTTAAAAAAGTTTTATCATGAAAATTAACCTTTCCGCTTAAAATTTCCATGACATCCTGAGCATCCTTAGACTTGTGTGAAATATCAGAGTAATTTGGATTTGGAAGTGAAATTAAGGTATTTAACATTATCATTACAATAAATAGAATACTTAGGGCGATTATTGCATCACCCAGATATAAACTTCCTTTTTCATCATTCATAAAAAGAAGTTAACTTCCATAATATTTAAAAAATATGGAAGTGCGAAAAAATCAATTTTCATTTATATACTTTATAACCTTATCCTTTTTGGCAATTGCATCTTCACATGCTTTCTGGACTTTTTCCTGCATTATTTCAAAGTCCTCAGGTGTTGTATCACCGACTAACTTTTTAATCTTTGTGTATGCAGCTTCCCTGAATAGAGGAACAAGTTTTTCGGTTGATGAATCTTCCTTAATCAAGATCGGTTCACCGCTATCAGTGACCTGACCGATTTCTGAGATGTCAACACCAGCGCTGGAAACAGTTTTTTTAACATCTTCAGCAATTTCTTCAGGAACAACAAGCATTAATGAATCTGTAGAAACTCCCAATGGATCAATATTCAATGTTTCAAGCATGTTTAAAACATTTGGAGCAACCATAGCACGGATATCCTTTTCATAAAACTCCAAACCGACACCGGTCGTATTGGATATTTCATGGGCATCTCCCCTAAGTCCTCCGTTAGTTACGTCAGTCATTGCATGAATATCTTTAACCAAATCAGCTTCAAATAATGACTGTGATGCTTGAACAAAATTAACGTTCATTGTATCCCATACAACATCAAAAAATCCATTATAAAGAGCTGTTGTTGTAATTGTTCCTCCACCGGAACCCTCAGTCAAAAGAATTACATCGCCTTTTGTTGCACCTTTACGTGCGGTTGGAGGATAATCAGATACACCGACACTACCTACGGCAGAAACGAATCTGTCACCTAAAACCATGTCTCCGCCAACCCTTAAAGTACTGCCTGCTACAATAGGAACATTTACAAGCTCTGAAACTGCTGCAACACCTGCAGTAAAGTCAAATATTTTACCAACGTCACCGTCATCCGCCAAGTGAACATCACTTAAAATAGCTACCGGATCAGCTCCCATTACACAGACATCTCTTAAAGTTGCTCTTGTAACGTGGAATCCACCTAAAAATGGATATTCACTTAATCTGGAGTGTATTCCATCAACAGCAGTTGTAATAAAAACATCATCATTTTTAGCTTTTGAACGTACAACACCACCATCATCCTGTTCTGTTGGATTTACAAGTGATGCTGTGTTAGTTGATGCTACAATATCTGCAATTCTTCTGTGAACAAAAAAGTCTCCTGCTCCACGGGAACCAACACCCATTTCACCCATCCCAACACCGGATTTGGTGATTTCAGCGATTTCTTTTAAAAATTCATCATCACTTTCTTTTAATTTTAAAGTGGTTGAAACTTCATCGATAACGGCTTCAGCCATTTTGATTGAATTTTCCTCAGAAATTTCCTTATATTCTCTTATTCTTTCGGCTAAAAGAACTGACAAATCATCATATGAATAATCATCAATTCTTGCACGGACAAAACCTTCAATATCCATAATAATTACTCCTTAATATTAACAAAGTTTTTTAATATTTTAAGTCCAGCTTTTCCACTTTTTTCTGGGTGGAATTGTGTTGAAAACAGGTTATTTTGACTTAATGATGCTACAACATCTATTCCATAATCACAGGTACCTGCAATAATAGCATCGTCGTCAGGAATTACATGATATGAATGGACAAAATAAAAATACTCTTTATCTACTCCTTCCAAAATAGGAGAGTCATTAACTACATCTAATCTGTTCCACCCCATATGAGGAATCTTAACGCCTTCAGGCAAATATTCACAATGTCCTTTAAATAAATTAAGTCCATCAACATTAGGGCTTTCTTCGCTTTCACCCATAAGTACCTGCTGGCCTAAACAGATTCCCAAAAAGGGTTTATCATCGTTTACATGCTCTTCAATCACTTCTCTAAAAGGCTCTAAATTTTTCATTGCTGAGCCAAAAGCCCCAACACCCGGCAAAACCAAATGGTTAGCATTGGAAATTAGCTCAATATCATCGGTTATCTGAAAATCTTCGCCTATTTTTTTAAATCCATTGGAAATACTTTTTAAATTTCCGCTTTTATAATCAATAATCGTAATCATTCGTTTAACCACCCAATAGCTGATCGAATCATTCCACCAAAGTCTGAAAAGACAATTTCATCAGTGCCCAATGTTTTTGAATGTGCATCCAATTCGGCTACAACATGAGTATAACCTAATTCCTTAAGAGGTTCAACCAAACGTGGCCCATCTGTTACTGCAACGGATTCAACATCAAAATTTTCAATTGGAAATGCATGGGGAACACCAAACACTACAATTAAATCCAAATCCTTGTCTTTAAGATATTTTGCTGCCGCATCAGCAGTAATCGGATATTCATCAAGACCGCCAGTGATAAAATCAGGTTCGATATCCAATTGATTTTTAATATTTACAGCATGCTGTCTGATTCTAGGCAAACCAATATTTTCATCCAAATTAGCCACAAAAATAGGCTTATTATCAGGATTAATCTGAATATAGTCGAAATTTATAATATCTGCAAACAGGTATGATGTTTCTTTTTTAACATTGAGTACAAATGCTACTTTTTTACCATCCTTTAAAGCTTTAACCACAGTTTTTGCAACTGATTCCTTTGAATCTCCAAAGTTAGGCTTAATGTATTTTCCTTTAGCCATTCCACGAGTTTTTTCAACTTCTGTTGCCTTTTCAAGCATTTCGATTTGTCTGTCAGCTTCTTCTCTTGGAATTACGTCACATTCGACAGCTGCATCCAATACCATTATTGCCCCTACAGTATTGTCACCTTCACCGGATCCGCCATGAGATTCAACAGGTATCACAGTACACGGCAAATCCGCACTGGCGATTGCATCTTTTAAATCTTCACCAATAATCATACTGGCGCATGTTCCGGCAATTCCCATCAAT
>NZ_JAZRJY010000062.1:0-23206 GCF_045646045.1 Methanobrevibacter sp.
TTCGAAAATACAACTGGTTAAATTGAGTCTTTTACTTTTGTTACTTACTGCGATTGATCCACCGTATGGTGCATAGTTATCAATAAATATACAATCTATAAATGTATTGCTTTCGTCATTTTCCATGAATTTAACTGCTCCACCATGGGTTGTAGCAGTATTAAATGCAAATGTTGTTTTATTAAAAATGTTGTTTGTTGCGTTTCCTTCTACTGCGATTGCTCCTCCACCGTAATATGTGTTGTTGGTAAATGCGGAGTTATTTGTGAATTGATTGTTTAGGAATTGGGTGGTGTTCAAATTACCTTCTACAAATATTGCTCCACCGGTACGTGCGCTGTTGTTTTCAAATATTGTATCTTCAAAAATGGAGTTTGTCAAGTTTCCTATTACGTATATTGCTCCTCCGCCAACAATGTCTGCATCAGTTCCTTTATTGTTTGTGAATTCTGTTTCGGTTACAAAAAGGTTATTCGCACCTTTGAGGCATAATGTACCTGCGTACGGTGCGTAGTTTCCATCAAAGACTGCATTATAAATAAGTAATGTGTCGGTATTTCCCATAAGTTTAATTGCTCCACCATGGGTTGAAGCAGAGTTGTTTATAAATTCACTATTTTGTATGACAGTAAAATCTGCATCTCCTTCAATGCTTATTGCTCCTCCACCATATGCGGTATTTTTGGTCTGAGCTTTGTTGTTTGTGAAGTTTGTATTGTTAATCAGGGATATTGCAAATCTTTCTTCAAAATGTATTGCTCCACCTGTATTTGCAGTAAGATTATCAAATTCACAATTTTCTATAAAAACAAATATTGCATCTTTGATGAAATAGAGTGCTCCCCCTCCAATTATGCTGTTTTCACGTTCTTTATTTGTTCTGAAACTGCATCCGTCAAATTGAATGAATCCTGCATTACTATCAAATGCAATACTTCCACCGTATCCTGCATAATTATTTTCAAATGTGGTATTTTCAAATAAAATGTTTGATGCATTTTGGTTGAAGTTAATTGCTCCACCTGTACTTCCATTGGTAAGAGCTGAATTGTTTGTAAATACTGAATTTGAAATGCTGACTTCAATAACATTCTGGTTGAATAATATGGCTCCTCCCTGTTCATATAATCCATTCGTAAACACTATATTGTTTAATGTAATGTCGCTTGTAGCATTAATGAAAAATATTCTGGCTTTATTTGCTCCGTCTATAGTAAAACCATTTCCTTCAATAGTTAAACTTTTATTAATCATTATCCCATCAGCCCGGAAGGTATCATCATAAGTATAATCATTTAATAATTCAATAGTTGACCCTTCACTGGCATTGTTTATTTTTTCCTGTAATTCATTAAATGTGCCTGAATCGACACCATCCCCAAGTACGTTATCATTCGATACAGCTATTAAATCTGTATCATCATCTGTCTGTCCTATATCGCTGGCAGAAACTGCTGCAATTGATATAATAAATAATGTCAAACAGATTAAAAGAAAATATTTTTTTCCCATAAATTTAACATCCTTTTTCATATTTTTTGCATGACCTTTGGTCATATGATTAACATTTTATTTATATAATATAATATGTTTTACTAATTATTTTTGTAAAAATGAATGATATATTCAGGTTAATGTCTTTTGGTATAGTTTTTTTGGATAATATTTTAACTATTTTTAAATTTTTTTTAATACAAGTATATTGGATTAAAAAATCAAATTGATTTTAACCTTACTAAATTATATATATTATGTAAGCAATATATTACAGTTATAGTGGATATTTTTTTAATCTTACTATAATTTTATAATTGGCATGAAAGGGGGTGAAAATATCAAAAAGTTAGGTAATAAGTTGTTGTTTATTCTAATAATTTCGGTAATGCTTTTATTATCGTTAAGTGCAATTTCTGCAGGGGATAATTCAACTTTACTTGCATCTGGTCCAGATTCTTCCGGATTATTGGGTGCACCAGGAAGCATTAATATTCATGTAAGTGACTCTTTTGTCGCTGCAAATAATACATGGAGCGAAGATGGTGTAAACCTGGCTAATGCAAGTGTTTCAGTATATGATTCATCTAACAATTTGGTATTTTCAGGATTAACAGATAGTGAGGGTAATGTTGCCGTTTCCAATTTGAACTCAGCAGTTTATAATGTTGAGATTAAATATTCCACATATGAGTCTCACAGAGAGAATGTGGATTTATCAGCAAGAAATACTCAAGCTATTGATTACATGTTCATTCCTGATATACTATTGCTTGTAGATTATGATTCACATAATGAAAAAGTTGATTTATTAATGGAAATGTCAAAAAGGGTCGCTTATATAAGTACAACAAATTTTGATCTTACCCGTGAATGGCTATTTGAATATGCAAAATTCGTTCAAATAGACATGTTTAATGAAGGTTCATATCATACTGTCACAGGTGAATATCTAAAAGAGGTTTTGGAAAATTGTCCGGCCAACATTAATTATAATGTGGCTTATACATTTGGTATTTATTCAGATAGTATTTTAAACTCTACAGGAATCCATATTGTTGGAGCCAGTTCTGCTAACAATACTTTCCATACTATAGAAAATACTTATATAGGTTCTTATTTCCAGGCGGAGGATATTGAAAATTCTTTAGTTTTAAATAAAAACATGATGAATTATTTAAAATATGTTTATTATTTAGTCGCTCCGTCCAAATATGCAAACCCTACATTGGATGTAAATAATGCTCCTTTAATGAGTCCTGAATGTGGTTTTTACCATCCTGATTTAGGAGTCTACACCATTGTACCTGAGGGTCAGTTAATCAATCAGTGGATAACAAATAATCCTGGTTATGATGCTGACGGTCATGGAAGTCTTAATTGGATGATTGTGGATTATCCTAATTGGCTGGAAACTACTTTGGATCCTACAACTCTTTTCAAAACATTTGAAAAGGATTATATTGGCAATATTACTTATGATAAACCATTCATAGCTATCGCTACCTACTATGCTGGTGGTAATGTCGTTGATGCTTTAATCAAATCTTATGAAGCTAATGGAAGAGCAGCTTTTAATGTATTTAAAACTGGTACAACTCCGTCCATGTCTTCAATCTTAAATAAGATTACTGATATTTCAACTGTTGGTATTTCAGCTATTACATCACTTTATAGTTGGTCTTTAAATTATGCAAATGGTTCTGCTTTAGGTGATTTGGAAGATATTAACCTTGCTGTGTTAAAAGGTGTTTATGATATTTCCGAAACAAGTTATCTTAATGAACTTGGTCCTCAAATAGAATGGACTTTTTCAGTAACTTATCCAAGTTTTGAAGGTGTCTACGGTCCTATTGTTTTGTCATATGTTGACGGTATGGGTAAATCTCATGTTATCCAGTCCGGTGTAGACAAAATGGTTAAATTATCTACCCAATGGGCTGAGCTAAAAGAAATGGATAATGCTGATAAGATTGTTTCCATTGTATTATATAATTACCCTCCGGGTAAGGCAGAAATTGGTGCATCATATTTGGATGTATTCCAAAGTACTTATGATTTACTTTTCCAATTGCATAATGCAGGTTTTGATGTTGGAAATATTTCAGATATTCCATCTTTGTACAATTTAACTGAATTAATTGTTCAATTTGGTAACAAAGGTACTTGGGCACGAGGTTTATTAAACCAATATGTGGAAGAAAACTTTGATTTCTTAATGGCACATAATCAGCTAATTGATTTAAACCAGTTCTATGATTTGACTGCAAACATTAATCCTTCATTATATGAATGGATGATTGACCGTTGGGGTGATGGACTTGGAGAGATTATGGTATATAATGATACCTATATCGTTATTCCTGGTATGTGGTTCGGTAATGTCTTCATTACTTTCCAGCCTTCAAGAGGATGGGAAGAAGTTCAAAATTACCACGATTTAAAATTGCCTCCTCATCAACAGTATGTTGCATTCTATGAATGGTTGGATCAAGTTATTGATGTTAATGCAGTAATCAACATGGGTACTCACGGAACACTTGAATGGTTACCTGGTAGAAATATCGGTGTAATGGAAGGGGATTGGACTTTTGAGTTAACTTTAAATCCTACAATTTATCCATATATCGTTTCTAACCCTGGTGAAGCAATGGTTGCTCGTGACAGAATTGCTCCATTAATGATTACTCACATGACTCCAGCTATGGTTTCATCCGCATTATATGGTAATTATACTTTATTATCAGAATATATTGCTCATTACAGGGATCAGGTTAAGCTTAATGTAAGTACAAACGCTGAAGAATATAAGGCTTTAATTATAGATTTAGCTCCATCTTTAGGTTTTGCTACATTCAATGAATCAAATCAGACATTTGATGATTATGTTGCTGAATTGCATTCCTATTTGGAAGGCATGGAAGATGATTTCTATACCTATGGTCTCCATCATTTGGGTAAGGTTTTAACCGGTTATGAACTTATTGAAGAAGTGATTACTGTTACAACTTCTCAAACCAGAATTTATAATCATATATTGGCTCATTTCTATCCTAATTTAGCAAATATGAGTTTCTATGATGATATTCGTCATGTTGAGCAATACGCAACTGTTGAAGCAACTGTACTTTTATTCTTAAAGGAATATGTCACTGCTTTAGTATGCGGAACTTCTGTTGAAGCATTAAATAAAGAATATAATATCAAAGCAGGTTCTGCTCTTTATAATGATACATTATATGCAGCCAGCGTTATTGTCGATATTGAAAACAATAATGAATGGGCAGCTATTATTAAAGCCCTTGAAGGCGATTATTTGGCTGCAGGTTTATTCGCAGATCCTTCTTACGGTGACTCTATTCCGTCAGGTTATGATGGTTTTGCATCAGATTCAACAAAAATGCCATCCAGATCAGCTTATGCATCTGCAGTTAAAATTGTTGACTTGCTTTTAGCTGACTATATGCAGGAACATGGCGAATGGCCAAAATTAACTGCATTAATCCTCTGGGGTACTGAAATATCAAGAACTGAAGGTATTGGTATTGCAGAATTCTTATACTTCCTTGGATGCAGACCTGTTTGGGCAGAAAATGGTAAAGTTATTGGTGTTGAATTGCTTCCAATAGATGAATTGACTGTTCAATTACATGATGGCAGTGTTGTAAACAGACCTAGAATAGATGTATTCGCAAGTATTGTTACAAGTAATAAAGACTGGTTAACTTGGTTGCTTACAGGTGTAAATCTTGCACTTAATGCAGAAGGAGAAGACTTTAACCAAAATTATCTTAAACTTCATTATAATCAGACTGGAATAATCGACAGATTGTATGGTCTTCCAGGTGCTGTTTTAGAAGGTACCGGTATGAGTAACTTTATTCCAAGTACTAATGACTGGAATATTGAAACAGTTAATGATGAGGCATCAAGTATTTATCTTGATAAAGTTTCATTTGCTTGGAATATGGATTCAAAAGGTAATATTGTTGTAACTCCTCAAAAAGAAAATTATAAAACATTGCTCTCACAAGTTGATTTAATTACTCAAAACTTCGATAGTACATGGAGATTCATTGATTCAGACGATTATTATGATTGGTTTGGTGGATTATATAACGCTGCACGTACACTTGGCGCTAAACCGGATACAGCATTTGTTGATATTAGAAATCAGAACAATTATGTTTCAAGAAGCTATGAGGAAGAATTGGATTATGAGATTCGTAGTATGATTTTAAATCCTAATTACTATAATCCATTAGTCAATTCCCAGGCAGGTTCTTTATCATATGCTAAAAATATGGAAAACCTGTATGGTGGTTTAATTTTAAGTGGTGGACAATTAAATTCTGAATTAGGTAATCAAATTGCGCAAACTTATAACGGTTTAACCGGAACAGTCCAGTCAACAGCACAGGCTGCTGCATGGCAAAGTATGGCTGCTTGGATGTTTTATTTAAACGATCAGGGAGTATGGGATGGTGATGCTAAACAAATCGAACAGTTAGCTAATAACATTATTCAAATGGCTAATATGTATGGTGTTGCTTGTTGTCACCACACTTGTAAGAATTTGGACTTTAACATGAAAATTATTCAGGCAAGTTCTCTTTCACCAAGTGAAAAAGCTAAATATGCTGATATTTTAGCTAAAGCTACTTTAACTGATCCGTTATATGTAACTGATGATGCGCCTACTGACGGTGATGGTCAAAGTAATACTAACCCTTCATCTGAACAGATGTTGGTTAACGGAACCACTGAAAACAATGGCGGATCTTCAGGCAGCGCAAGTCCTGTTGGAGATCAACCTGCATCTTCTCAAAGTACCGCCGGTGCTTCTTCACAATCAGCTAGTTCAAGTTCAAGTGATTCTAGCCAAAACGATGCAAGTCAGGACGCTTCTCAATCTGGTGACTCTAAAGCTTACGAAGTTTCAAAAAGTGCTCCGGCCAGACCTTCAAGTTCCGAGTCAAGTATGCCTATTGTTGTAATCGCAGCAATCATTGCATTAATTGCAATATTTATGGTAGGTTATACAAAAAATAAAGATGATTTTGATGATTATTAAAATCATCATTCTTTTTTTTTTAGAAATTTTTATATATTTATTAATTACATAACTAAACTTATGATACATTTTTTAGTCAAATGTATTTTAATATAATTATGATGTGATTAATATGATGAAGAAAATCAATATGTTATTAATCTTTTTATTAGTATTAATTGTTTCTTTGGGTGCAGTAAGTGCAGCTGATGATTTAAATGAAACAATAGCTATTAATGAGATTGATAATGGGGATAATATATTAACCGCTTCTGAATATGATGTAACTTCAGCAACATACGGCCAATATTTCTCTAATTCTGGGGAATTGAGCTCTATTGTTAAGAATGGAGATACATTAACATTAAGCGGTGATTTTTCAGGTAAAGATTTTATAATTAATAAGCAAATTACTCTTCAGGGAAATGGTGGTATCATTTCTAATGGTATTGTAAAACTTACCACTGCAGCTTCCGGAAGTGTAATTCATGATTTGAAAATTAGAAATACAGAAAATTTCCATCAGGGAATTTATCTTATAGGTGCAGACAATTGTGAAATTTATAATAATGATATACGAAATGGCGGTCAGTCATCTTATCCTATTGCTATAATTGAGGAAGCTAATAACAATAACATTCATAATAACTTTTTAAAAGGATATGGTGAAAGCTATGGCCACGGTACAAGGTCAGTGCCGGTAATTTTAGTTGGAAGATCAAACGATAACATCATTGCAGATAACAATATCGAATCTGATGATGCAAATGGAATTTATTTATCTTCCTATGGTGGTGGAGACTTTAAAGGCGGAGAATCCTATAATAACATAATTCGTGGTAATACAATCAGATACATGGTAAATGTTACTTCATGGTCTTACGGAATTCAATTGATGGGTGGAAACAATACTGTCGATTCAAATAAGATTTATGGCGCATACAGAGGAGTTTCTTCTTCAAACTTCCCATTTAACAAAGTAATTAACAATATAATTTATGTTACAGGTTCTGACTTTTCATCTCATGCAGTATCTGGTGGAGATTATGGTATTGCACTTGCAGCTAATGCTACAATCAGAAACAATACTGTAAACGGTGCATTTGTCGGTGCAGCTATTTCCGGCGGTGACGGCTCTGTAATTGAAAATAATTATATCAATGCTACAAAAGGATACGGTATTGAAGCTCCTGGAGATAACATTAAAGTTATTGAAAATGAAATCTACTCTGCATCTGCAGGTGTTCACCAGCAAGGCCTATGCAAAGGAATTGTTGTTGACAGAAATGTGATTTTCTCAGGAAATGCTGTTGGTGTATTGCTTTCAAAATCATCCAAGACCAAATATCCATTTGACATTACCATTGTCAACAATCAGATTAAAACATCTAACCAGTACATAATTAATGCAGCAGATGCAGATAAGGATAGTTCGGTTATTAAAAATAACACTGGTACAGGTCAGATTTTAACTCCTGACGGTGAAATAGATCCGTCCGTTCCTGATTTCGTATTTAACGGAACAACTCACTACATCACTCCGGCAAATTACCACAATTTCATTGATGAAAACGGTAATTTAAAAAATGACTTTGTACATGACGGAGATATCTTAAACTTTGACGGTACATTCAACGATAAAGAAATTCTTGTTTCAAGCAGTGTAAAAATAACCGGTAAAAACCCAACATTTTTAAATTCAACATTTATCGTTACTTCCGATTCTGTCTGGATTGAAAATTTAACTATTATCAACAAAAATGCTTCTGTACACAGTGCATGGGGTATTTATGTAGCTGATGCTCAAATTGTCAAACTTTTAAACAACGATATTACTGTTTATGACCCGACATCAGCATATGCGATTTATGTTTACCAATCCTCAAGGGTTTATGTGGAAGATAACAAATTAACCTCTCACGGTGACTCTTTGACATATACCTTACTTGGTTATGGTGCGGAAAACTGTGAATTTAAAAACAATATAGTCAACTGTATAGGTACCGGTGAGCTTCATGCATTTGAAAATTCAAGGGATATCAACGGTAACGGTTCTGAAGTCTGCATCGGTCAATGTATCGGCCACTGTCTCGGAGACATCTTAAAAGAACACTGTTTGGATGGAACAAATATAGTTCCTGAATTGTACAGAACTTATGGTATTTTAATGATTAAATCATCCAACAACACCTTGATTGAAAATGATGTAAGCGTAACTTCTCTTGTAAACCAGTCATTAGCTGTAAATTCAACAAATTCACTTGTAGGTATTGATTTCTACTATGACTGTGACAACAACCTGATTTCAAATAACAAAATTAATGTAACTGGTTTGGATAATTACTTGTATGGTGCAGGTGCTCTTGCACACTCAACAGGACAATATGCATCTACTACAGCTATTAACAACACTTTCATATCTAATGATATTTATATAAGTGGTCCTAATGTCGGTGAAGGATTAATTTTAGGCCAGGATTGTGACGATACAAATTTAATTAATAACAACATTTATTTGGACTGTGGACGTACTGTTTACGGTATTACTTTGGAAATGTCCCATGATTCTGCAATTGCCGGAAACATTATTACCTTTGAAAGTGATGTCGGCTATGGAATTGAAGGATTTGAGTCAGATAATAATGTAATTGCAAATAACATGATTTCAGGTAATGGAAAGATTATTTCCGGAATTGCTGCTAGTAAATCAAGCAATAATGTAATTCAAAATAATACAATAATGGCAGATGGTGACGGCTCTTCACTTGATTTCATTGTTCGTGATTCCCTAAAAGCTCCAAATTCAGGAATATACTTCGAAGGCGCCTCTAAAGGAAACTTAATTGATTCTAACTCTATTGCAACAAGTAATGGTTATCCTGTGGATTTATCCGTTGCTTCAACCGGAAACACTGTAACCAATAATTATCTTAAAGGTAAAGAAGGTTCTGGTGATGATGGAGTAAACAATTCCAAAGGCAATACTGTCCATGATAATTATGGATCAACTTTTAAAAACATCATATTTTATGATGTTACTGCACCATATGCTTCAAATGCAACATTCATCTTAGAATTCATAACTCCAGACTTTAAAGATTATGATGGTGCTATTGTACAATTTAAATTGGGAGATGCAATCATAGGAAATGCTACAGTTCAAAATGGTGTAGCTAAATTGCCTTATCAATTAAATAAGAATTATGCTGTTGGAAACTATACAATTACTGCAAGCTTATCTAAACGCAATTTCCAACCAACTGATGTAACTGCAAACTTGGAAATTGTAAAATCCGATATTGCTATTGTTGTTAGTAATGTTACAGCAAAAGCTGGTGATACTGTATCTATTCTAGCTAGATTAACAGATCAGGCTAATAATCCGATTTCCGGTATGGAAGTTAAATTCTATAGGAATGCACAATATATTAAATCCGGTGTAAGTGATAAAAACGGTATTGTCAATGTCAGCGTTAACATTCCAAAATTGACTCCGGGTGAATATGCAATTTATGCTAATGTTGCAGAAAGTGAAAACTATAATCAAGGTTTAGGACAAGCTACCTTGGAAATAACTGACGACAGAATTTACACTCACATTGAAGCTAGTGATATTACAATGTTTTATAAAGACGGAACAAGACTTGCTGCTACTTTAAAAGACGCTGATGGAAAAGCATTATCCGGTTTAAACATTACATTTACCATTAATGGACAACCTAATGTGCGAACTACTGATGCTAATGGTCAGGCATCCATAGCTTTAAACTTAAATCCGGGTCAATATAATGCATCTGTTGTATTTAATGGAGATTCAAAATATGCACAGTCCAATGATGATGTATCCGTAAACATTAAGCCAACATTGGTTGGAAATGATATTGTGATGATGTATAAAAATGGAACCAGATATTATGTTTCTGTCAAACAAAACGACAAGCCTATTGCTAACGAAAAGGTAACATTTAACATTAATGGTGTATTCTATAGCCGTACTACCGATGCCAATGGTTTAGCAAGCCTTGCAATTAATCTCCTGCCGAATAATTATGTCATAACTGCGGTAAGGGATTCAAACGGTGAAACAATAAGTAACACTATTGAAGTAAAATCTTTGCTGGTTGATAATAAAGACATTGAAATGTTTTATAGAAACGGTTCTCGATACACTGTTAAAGTTATTAAAAGCGACGGTACCGCTGCAGGTGTTGGTGAAGAAGTGACCTTCAATATTAACGGTGTTTTCTATATACGTACAACTGATGCAAATGGTGTTGCTGGCTTGAACATAAACTTGCTGCCTGGAGATTATATTATTTCAGCTGAATATAACGGTTGTGTAGTTGGAAATAATATCAAAGTCAAACCTGTATTAATCGCATCTGATTTGGTTAAAAAATACGGAACTTCTGATCCATTTGAAATTAAAGTTCTTGATGGTCAGGGTAAGGCTGTTGCAAAAGCTAATGTTGGATTTAACATTAATGGTGTCTTTTACAACCGTGTAAGTGGTGATGATGGTATTGCAAAGTTAAATATCAATTTAATGCCTGGTGAATATATTATCACATCAACCTATGGAGATGCCCTAACATCAAACAAAGTTAGCGTCAAAGCTTAGAGGTTAAAACTTTTAACCTCTCTTTTTTTTATTTTTGATTAAAATATATATTATAAGTTTTTTTTTAATATAACAATTTTTATATTGCTAATTCGATAAAAAAGATTTAATAATTATTAGTTTTGAGAAAAAGAGTTAATTTGAATTTTGTATATGTTCCGGTAAACGAAACATATACTAAAATGATTTTTTTAAGTAACACGGGAGAATGTTACAATTAAATATTCTGTTATATTTCATATTTAATGATTTGTAATTTTGGGAATGCCTAAATTTTAGAAATTTTCATTTAAAACTGATTATTGTTGGTTTTTACATATTGTCTGTTGTCTAAATTGAAAAATATATGTGACATGGTAGGTTTTTAGTCATTCATTGTCTTTTTTATCACATGATAATTTCTTTACATATTTGGAAATATTTTTGCAGTTTGAACTATTTGTCCATTGAATGATTAATGTGGACCTTGCCAAATTCCTGCATTTAAATTAAATTTTGCTTCCATAATTTACAGGGTGACTACTAAAAAATAGTATTTACTTGACTTTAAAATTCATTTCATGAAAGATATTTTATAATCACATCATCAATTAATTGTTCATGTATATAAGTATTTAATCAAAATTTAAATTTTCTTTAATTTGAATAAAATTGTAAATAAAAAAAAGAAGAATTGAGAGAATTAATATTCTCTCATTTTTATCCGTTTACTGTTACGGTGTTTCCGCAAACAAAACTGCCGTAGCTTGATGTAATGACGTATTTGCCTGGCATTAAATTAATATTTAATTTTGCAAATCCATCTGCATCAGTTGGGCGGTTGTATAATACACCATTTATGTTGAATGTTATTTTTTCGCCAACAACTGGATTTCCTTTACCGTCAAGCAGTTGTGCTTTAAACTGATCTGGTGTGCCGTATTTTTTGACTAAATCGCTGGCTACTAGGCGAGGTAATATTTCAATATTGTTTGTTACTGTTGAATCGCCGTACATTGCTGTGATTATGTAGTTTCCAGGATTTAGATTTAAGTTAATGGTGGCATATCCGTTGGCATCAGTTGTACGTGTGTAGAATACTCCGTTTATGTTGAATGTCACTTTTTCTCCAGCCCCTACTGCTTTTCCAGTTTCGTCAAGTACGCGTACGGTGTATTTGGTTCCGTTCTTTTCATACATTGTAATGTTTTTGTTTTCTGTTAATCTGGATAATACAGTTATGTTATTGGATGTTAGCTCTCCTGTAACTGTATTGTATGCAGTGATAATGTATGTGTTAGGATTGAGGTTTATGTTGAGTTTTACCAATCCTTTATCTCCTGTGACTTTACGTTTATAGAATACACCGTTAATGTTGAATTCTATTTCAGTATTTTCAGGTAAATAATTACCGTTGCTGTCACGAGCAGTTACATAGTATTGTGTTGCGTTACGGAATATTTTAACGATGTTTGTACCATTTACTGTTGATAACACAGTAATGCTGGCAGTTAATTCTGTTTCATTTACTTTTACTGCTGCTGTGTAGTTTCCGGAATTTAAATTAACACCAATGGATGCCATACCCGCATTATCTGTTGTTCTGTCATATGTTTTTCCGTTTAAAGTTATATAAACAATTTGACCGGCAATTGGTCTTCCTTCACTATCTTTGATACTGACGACGAATCTGTCAGGTGAACCGTAATATTTAATCAGATCTTTTGCTGTAATAATTACTTTTGGCTCGACAGTTACATTGAAGTCAAATGATTTTTCAGCATATTTATTGTCTCCACGATATGTGACTGTTATGCTGTTTTCACCGGCAGGTAAATCATCATAAGGAATGACGGCCACACCATTCTTAACAGGCACAGTAAATATTTCATTTCCAACTTTTACAGTTAATTTGCCATTAATGTCTTCAGGCAATATAACAGTTACACTATCTTCACCGATATTAATATCTGCTGTATAATTGTCGATTTTTTCTACCCAGAATTTAGTTTGGTTTGATGCCTCAGTGTAGTAGTCGTTTTCTGCAATTTTTACAGTTACATTATAAGAACCTTCTTTGGTTGGTGTGAATTTTGTGCCATTTATTTTTTGACCATCTACTTTAATTGTTACTGTTCCATTACTGTTGGTAGTGTAGTTAATTGTTACTTCCTGACCTACAACAACATTTGCAATAGGACTTATAACAACCATAGCAGAGATCTTTTCTACTGTAAATGCAGTTTCATTTGATGCTGCTGTGTAGTAGTCGTTTTCTGCAACTTCAACAGATACATTATAAATACCTTCTTTAGTTGGTGTGAATTTAGTGCCAGATATTTTTTGACCGTTAACTTTAATTGTTACTGTTCCATTACTGTTGGTAGTATAGTTAATTGTTACTTCCTGACCTACAACAACATTTGTAATAGGACTTATTTCAACTACTGCATCGGTTTTTTCTGCTGTGAATGTAGTTTGGTTTGATGCTGCTGTGTAGTAGTCGTTTTCTGCAACTTCAACAGTTAAATTATAAGAACCTACTTTAGTTGGCGTGAATTTATTACCAGATATTTTTTGACCGTTAACTTTAATTGTTACTGTTCCATTACTGTTGGTAGTATAGTTAATTGTTACTTCTTGTCCTACAACGACATTTGTAATAGGACTTATAACAACCACAGCATTAGTTTTTACTGTGAATGCAGTTTCATTTGATGTCGCAGCATAGTAATCGTTTTCTGCAACTTCAACAGATACAACATAAGAACCTACTTTAGTTGGCGTGAATTTATTACCAGATATTTTTTGACCATTTACTTTAATTGTTACTGTTCCATTACTGTTAGTAGTGTAATTTATTGTTAATTCCTGTCCTACTTTTGCATTATTAATTGGGCTAATATCAATAATTGTATTTCCTTTTGAAACATTAATAGTTGCATTTGATGATTTTTCATCGGGATAATCTGTGAGACTTAAAACAGCTGTATATTCACCAGGCCCTAAATCTACAATCCATCCTTCACCACTTAAACCAGAAGCAGTTTTGACTAATGAACCATTTTTATATATTGCAATACTAGTTTTAAATCCATCAAACACCATATCATTTGCGGTTAAGTTGAATTTTAATTTTTCACCGGAGTTGTAAGTTGAGGCGTAATTTAATACATTTATTATAGGATGAATAATCTTTGTATCTTTAGTTGAATCTTCATTAAATATGCATAAACAAGCAGTTCCTTCATACATTGCGCCTCCCTGGTGTTGAACACTGTTGCCTATGAAAGTACAATTGATTGCATCGCCTTTAAAGATTGCACCACCATCACGTTCAGCAGTGTTTCCTGTGAAAGTACAGTTCACAGCAGCACGTTTATAGACTGCTCCACCATCACAAGTTGAAGTGTTGTTGGTGAAAATACAGTTAAATACATCAACAAAATAGGTTGCTCCGCCACCGTCAGCAGAATTTCCAATAAAAGTACACCCTTCAGCAGTATAATTTCTGTTGATATCTTCACAATTCATGGCACCACCATGATGTGCAGTATTACCAATGAAAGTACAATTGATTGCATCGCCTTTAAAGATTGCACCACCATCTTTTTCTGCAGTGTTATCGGTGAATGTACAATTATTTGCATTACCTTGGTATATTGCTCCACCTCTATCTGCTTTGTTTTTAGCGAATGTACAATCAATTACATTACCACCATATATTGCTCCACCAAAAGCATATGCTTTGTTTTTAGTGAAAGTACAGTTTTTTGCATTTCCACCATACATTACTCCACCAGTTTCTGAAGTGCTATTGGTGAATGTACAATCAGTTGCATTACCTAGATATATTGCTCCACCCACATTATCTGCACGGTTTAGTATAAATGTAGAGTTGTATACATTTCCTTGACTTATTGCTCCACCAGTTCCTGCAGTGTTAGAGGTGAATGTACAACCAGCTGCATTACCTAGATGTATTGCTCCACCCAAATTGTCTGCATGGTTTTGTATAAATGTGGAGTTGTATGCATTTCCCTGAGTTATTGCTCCACCATCTTTTTCTGCAGTGTTAATGTTGAATGTACAATCAGTTGCATTACCTAGATATATTGCTCCACCATCTCTTTCTGCAGCGTTAAAGTTGAATGTACAATTAACTGCATTACCACCATATATTGCTCCACCATCTTTTTCTGCAGTGTTTTCTCTGAAGAAACAGTTGTAAGCATTACCACCATATATTGCTCCGCCATCTACTGCTTTACCGTTTATGAAGTTTATATTATAAAATTTAACATTAACATTATCTTCTACTTTAAATATTCTTGTTATTGCATCTCCATTTATTGTTGTTCCATTTCCATAAATTGTTAAATCTCGGTTTATAATAATTCCATTTATCAATTCAACATCTGAAGCAATATCAAATTTGAAGTAGTCGTTGTTAGATAAGTAAATTGTAGAATTATTATTACCATTAATAGTCGTATTTAAATCAGCGAAAGTTGATCTTACAGTGATATTTGCAAATGATGATTTTTCCTTGGGAAAATCAGTTAGCATTAAATCAGCAGTATAATCACCAGGCTCTAAATCTACAATCCATCCTTCACCACTTAAACCATAAACAGTAGTGTATAATTGATTATCTTTATATATTTTAATAGTAAGATTAAATCCATCAAGTAATATATTATTTGCTATTAAGTCGAATTCCAATTTTTCACCTGAGTTGTAAGTTAAGACGTGATCTGATACATGTATTGCAGGATGAATAATATCTACATCATCAATTGGATCTCCATTAAATTTGCATAAAGCAGCTTTTCCACCAACCATTGCTCCAGAATCGCCAGGATGGTCTTTTAATGTACAGTTGTATGCATTTGAATCTGCCAATGCTCTACCATAGCCTGAAAATGAACCTAAGGAGTTTTTTTTGAATATACAGTGGTATGCATTTCCATTATTCATTCCTCCACCATTCCTCTCATGAGCACGGTTCTCGGTGAATGTACAATAGTATGCATCTACATCATTTACTGCTCCACCACTATGAAATGCAAGGTTTTCTTTGAATATACAGTTGCGAGCGCTTCCATCATACATTGCTCCACCATCATTTGCAAAGTTCTCAATGAATGTACAGTCATATGCATTTCCATCATATATTGCTCCACCATTATAATATTCATATACAGCATATCTCTCATCCTCATAAGCTGCTTCGTTTTCAGTGAAGGTACAGGCGTATGCATTTCCCCTATACATTGCTCCACCATCATCACGTGCACTATTGGATACAAAATCACAGTAGAATGCCTCTCCCTTATACATTGCTCCACCCCCATCATCTGCATGGTTTTTCTTGAAGAAACACTCATCTGCAACACTTTCATACATTGCTCCACCCTTCTCTGCTTCGTTTTTAGTGAATGTAGAGTTGAATGCAACACCTCCATACATTGCTCCGCCCTTGTCTGCTTCGTTTTCTGTGAATGTAGAGTTGTAAGCATAACTATCAGACATTGCTCCACCACTGACTGCTTCGTTTTCAGTAAATGTACAGTTGTATGCATTACCGTCGAATATTGCCCCTCCATTATGTTCAGCTTCATTGTCCTTGAAGGTACAGTTGTAAGCAGTACCACTACATAATGCTCCACCATCATATGCATAGTTATCGTTAAAATTACAGTTGTAAGAAGTACCGCCATGTATTGCTCCACCACAACCATTTGAGCTATGACCATTAATGAAATGTATATCATAAAAACTAACATTTAAATTAAAATCGATAACATTAAATATTCTTGCCTTTTTGTCTCCATTTAGTGTTATTCCATTTCCATAAATCATTAAATCTCTGTCAATAATGATTCCATTTACAAAATCAGTGTCTGAATCTTCATCATATTTGTAATTATTAGATAAATAGATTGTAGAATTAGAATTACCATTAATAATCCTATTTAAATCATTGAAATTTAACTCACCACTATCTTTTAACTCATCATTATTATTTTGTTCTAAACTAAGTTCAAAATTCTCGTTACCTGTTGAAACATTATCATCAGGAATGTTTATTTCTAAATTATTCTCTTTATTATTATCTGCACCAATAACATCGTTGTTTGCAGTATTTTCTGTTGCACTTATTGCTGAAATGCTTAAGATACAAACAAGAAACAACAATAATAATAAAGGTAATTTTTTCTTCATATCAAATCACGCCTATAAAATCATTTTTATAAATAATATTATCAAAAACAATATATGATATGTATTTTTATTCATAAAACTTTTTTGTTAAAAATATATCTATATTAAAATGAACGGAAATACTGAATGTTTAATTAAAGTAGTTTCAAAGATTATGACATAGAAAATTTGATGAGAAAAAAAGCTACGTATAATTCTACAAGTACTAACAAATTGACAGCCTATTTAAACATTATAAAAATAACGGAGATAACTGGCTCATATATAGTGAAATAATATAAAAAAAGAAAATTGAGAGAATGATTGTTCTCTCTTAAGCATTTACGGTTACGGTGTTTCCGCAAACAAAACTGCCGTAGCTTGATGTTATGACATATTTGCCTGGCATTAAATTAATATTTAATTTTGCAAATCCATCTGCATCAGTTGTACGTGTGTAGAATACTCCGTTTATGTTGAATGTTACTTTTTCACCAACAACTGGATTTCCTTTACCGTCAAGCAGTTGTGCTTTAAACTGATCTGGTGTACCGTATTTTTTGACTAAATCGCTGGCCACTAAACGAGGCAAAATTTCAATATTGTTTGCAACTGTTGAATCGCCGTACATTGCTGTGATTATGTAGTTTCCAGGATTTAGGTTTATGTTAAGGGGGGCATATCCGTTTGCGTCAGTTGTACGTGTGTATAATACTCCGTTTATGTTGAATGTTACTTTTTCTCCAGCACCTACAGCTTTTCCAGTTTCGTCAAGTACGCGTACGGTGTATTTGGTTCCGTTCTTTTCATACATTGTAATGTTTTTGTTTTCTGTTAATCTGGATAATACAGTTATGTTGTTGGATGTTACTTCTCCTGTAACTGTATTGTATGCAGTGATAATGTATGTGTTTGGATTGAGGTTTATGTTGAGTTTTACTAATCCTTTGTCGCCTGTGACTTTACGTTTATAGAATACACCGTTAATGTTGAATTCTATTTCAGTATTTTCAGGTAAATAATTGCCGTTGCTGTCAAGAGCAGTTACGTAGTATTGTGTTGCGTTACGGAATATTTTAACGATATTTGTACCGTTTATTGTTGATAATATAGTAATTTTGGCGGTTAATTCTGTTCCGTTTACAGTTACTGTTGCCGTGTAGGTTCCTGAATTTAGATTAACGCCAATGGATGCTATACCATTATTGTCGGTTGTTCTGTTGTATGTTCTTCCGTTTAGGGTTATATAAACAATTTCACCGGCAATTGGTCTTCCTTTGCTGTCTGTGATATTGACAATGAATCTGTCAGGTGAACCGTAATATTTGACTAGGTCTTTTACTGTAATAATCACTTTTGGCTTGACTGTTACATTGAAGTCAAATGATTTTTCAGCATATTTGCTGTCTCCAGGGTAGGTGACTGTTATGCTGTTTTCACCGGCAGGTAAATCATCATAAGGAATGACGGCCACACCATTCTTAACTGGTACAGTAAATGTTTCATTTCCAACTTTTACAGTTAATTTGCCATTAATGTCTTCAGGCAATGTAACAGTTACATTATCTTCACCAACATTAATATCTGCAGTGTAATTGTCTATTTTTGGTACATTCATTGTCGTGTTTAGTGTTTTTGGTGTGTATTTGTTGTTTCCGTTGTATGTTGCTGTGATTGTATGATTTCCTGGTTCTAATTCTGTTGGTATGGTTGTTTTGTTTCCTGTTGCTGGTACTGTTTTGTATTCTTTTCCATCAATGGATACTGTTATGGTTCCTGTTGCGTCTTTTGGTAATTCGACTATTACATTGTTTTTATCGTCTGTTGTTATTTTTGCTGTGTAGTTGTCTATTTTTGGTATGTTTAGATTTGTTGTTGTGCTTTTTGCTGTGTATTTGTTGTCTCCAGGATATTGTATTTCGATTGTGTAGTTTCCTGGTTCCAGGTTGCCTGTTGGGATTGTTGCTTTTCCGTTTTGTATTGGTATATTGTATTTTTTGTCTTTTGTGGTTGCTGTTATGTTTCCTGTTGCGTCTTTTGGTAATTCGACTATTATATTGTTGTTTTTATCTGTTGTTGTATTTATTGTGTAATTTCCGTATTTTTTGATGTTTGTTGTTGTGTTTAGTGTTTTTGGTGTGTATTTGTCGTTACCACTATAGATTACTTTTATTGTGTAGTTTCCAGGATCTAATTCAGTTGGTATGGTTGTTTTGCTTCCCGTGATTGGTACTGTTTTTGTTTCTTTTCCGTTGATGTATAGTGTTGCGTTTCCTGTTGCATCTTCAGGTAATTCGAGGATTATGTTGTTGTCTTTGTCTGTTGTTATTTTTGCTGTGTAGTTGTCGATTTTTGGAATATTTATTGTTGCGTCTAGTGTTTTTGCTTCATAGTTATTGTCTCCAGTGTATGCTACTTTTATTGGACATGCTTAATGTTTGATTTGTATCTTCACTACCCGATACACTAGCTATTGATAAAATTAATATAAATAAGCATAAAAAAATTAATTTTTTAATTTTCATAGTTTTTCCCCAACAAAGTTTAATTATGTTTATGTTTGGAAATAATAATTATTAAATTATTTTAAAAATTAGTAAAAAAAATAGTTTTTGTAGAGTTTTCTTCTACATTAGATGCCAATGCTTTAACTCATGGATAATCCTTTAACTTGAGGTAATGTATGTATCTTTCATTAAATTGTGTTTTAAACTGAAAAATTCGTTTTTTTCTAAATTGTGGTGTTGTATATTTTTTTAAAACAAGAAAAGAAAAATAGTTGAAATTAAATTTCAACAGTATTTTCTTTTTAAAAATTAATTATTCTTTAGCTTTGATTGTTAAAGTATCTTTTTCGATGCTGATTCTTTCATCTAAGATAGTTGATACTTCATCCATTTCAGCTTTAACTTCAGAAAGATCATCTTCAATGGTTACTAATTCAGCTACTCTTTCAACATCTTTTTCGAAGTTTTTGATTAAATCGTTTTTACCTTTTTGCATTTTTAATTGAGCTTTTAATAAGATTTCTTCTAATTGGTTTTCTGCTTTGTATAAGATGAGCTCAATAGGTTTTTCTTCATCTTCAAGTTCTTTTTCAAGTTTTTCTAATAATTTTTCGATTTCTTTTTCTGCATCGTCTTCAGCTCTAGCGAAAATTTTCATAGCTTTTTCGATGTGAGCTTCTATTTTTTTGTCAGTATATTTTTCTTTTAATTTTAATACTCTTTCTTTGTGGTTAATTTTTGCTTGTTCTTTTTTTTCTTCATATTTTACTTTTTGTTCGTCTTTTTTAACTGCAAGTTTTTCTTTGGTCTCTTCAAAACTCATATTTATCACCTGTATAGTTTATTTAACATGACTTTGTATTATAAAAAGTACTTAATAAATCTTTTGATTATATTATTTTTTAGTAATGCTGATGCTTTCGCGGGAGTAAAGTTCTGGGTCATTTATTATTTCTAAAGCAATTTTAATCACGGATTCTGCGGTTGTCTGTTGTGTTTTAACATTTTCTCCCTTTTTCGTGATTATATAATCATTTTCGTCACCATGCTCCAAAAGGCCCAATCTGAATATTGTATAATTTATATCACTATTTTCTATCAAATCGACAGAATATTGATTTGGGATTTGAAGAGGTTCATTGTCCACATTCAATTGGGGAGCATTTTCAAGTTCATTGTAAACACCGACAGTGGTCATGAATATCAGTCGTTTAGGTTCACAGCTGATGATATTGTCTACCATAACCGGCAGGTAATCACCTGAAATTGCACAATACACTAAATCAGAATCTTTTAAGGCTTTTTTCAATGCTCTGACATTCGTTGCATCAACATTTTTTGCAGTAATTCGATAATTGTCCTCAAATTTGCTGCCGGCACTTGTGGAAATCAGCGTCAGGTGATGATCGCTGACCGCAAGCAATTTGGATGTTAACGTAATGCCAAAGTTTCCGGTTGCACCAAGAATAGCTATGTTCATAATTAATAATTGGTTGTCAATTAAAAAAAGCTTTTCTTTTCTGATGGTTAAAGAAAAAAAATAGTTGAGAAATTAATCTCAACTTTTAATGGTTATTTTGTTTGCAATTGTTGCGCCGTTTTCATACATTGATGTTATTATGTATTCACCGGCCATCAGGTTGATGTTCAATTTTGCAGTTCCGTTTTCATCTGTTGTACGGTTATAGAACACTCCATTGATGTTGAATGTTATATTTTCCCCTTTTAACGGGTGACCCTGGCCGTCAAGAAGTGTTGCCTCGAATTTTGATCCGTCTTTGTAGGTCATGTTCATGTCTTCGGCAATTAACGTCGGCAATACTGTGATGTTATATGACATCATAAGGCCTGTCAACGGATCAGTTGCTGTCAGGATGTATTCTCCAGGAAGTAAATTAATGTTTAACTTGGCTGTTCCGTTTTCATTGGTTGTTCTGTTATAGAAAACACCATTGATGTTCATGGTAATGTTAACGCCGGATACTGAATTGCCTTCCCCGTCAATCAGTGAAATATAGAACTGGGAAGCGTTTCTGTAGTATTTAACTAGATTCTCACCAATCAATGTTGATAATACTGTGATTTTATTTTCAACTGTTGTGCCGTTGAATGTTGTTTTTATTGTGTAGTTGCCTGGATTTAAGTTAATGGCAATTCTTGCAGTTCCATTTTCATCGCTGATTCTTGTATATGTTCTTCCATTTATCTCAAAAGTAACAGTTTCGTTTGCAGCACCGATATTGACCTCAAAGCTAGAAGCGTTCTTATAGATTTTAACCAAATCATCAGTGTAGATAGGTAAATCAAATGCGTAGACTTTTAAGCAGGATGTTATATTTAATGCAGCACAATCAATCCAGTTTAGACCATCTGCACTTATAAGGCTAGTATTTTCCATGTAATGTTGTCTTGATAGGGATTGATAAGGAACCATGTTATTTTTAAAGACTACTTTAAATACATCATTTTCTTTAACTGGGACATATTCATTTAATTTAATGGTCTTAAATCCTGAAAATTCGCTTGTACCGTTTTGTGTGATTTTCAGCTCACCATTAACATATATTTTAAGTTCATAATCTATGCCTGAATCGTTAAAGTAAGTACCCACAGCGCCCAAAAGATTATTGGCAACAGCGGTGTATTCATTTGAATAAAATGTGTAATTTTTATCCGTTCCTCTAAGTCCCCTCAAATCCGTTTGGTAATTATATTTGTAATTCTCAGTATTTTCAATTATAAATGCAGTTGCATGGGGTGTTTCATAAATTCCCTCTGCATCAGGAGACAATAATGAAGTATCATAATATGAAATGTATTGGTATCCATTGATGCCTGTCTCTTTACCCCAGCTGTTTTTTAATATCCATGCGCCATCACCTGGAGGTGTAATATTGAAATTATCTTTGCTGTAGTTATCATCCCATCCGACTAGAGAAACCGTGTGGCTGGCTACATAAGTATCATTATGGTATAATGAAATGGTTTTAGTATCAGTTCCATCAGTAAAATAGTTTATTGCAACAGAACCGTATTTTAATATTGTTTGTTTGATTAAATTATTTGTTTCATTAGTATTGATATAATCAGCTGTTTTCTTTGCAGTGATTAAAATTGCATCCTGGACGTGAATTTTATTTATATCAATAACATCAGATATTTTACCTATTTCATCATAAGTGTCATATTCTTCAGGTACTGGGCCAAGCCAACTTAAGATATGTCCTAATGCCAGTGCTTGACTACCTCCCTCTGTAGCTTCAGTGCTACCGTATTTACTATAGATTATTCCATTATTTCCCAGATTGTTTTCTGAAAAATCATATTCTACATCGGTTGCTTTTA
>NZ_JAZRJY010000063.1:0-18585 GCF_045646045.1 Methanobrevibacter sp.
TGAGGATATGGCATTGAAAGTTGGTGATAATGGTACTATTAGTTATATTACTGTTCCTGCTGGTTTGAATGTTAGTTTTGTTCCTGATAATTCTGGTGTTGTTGATGTTAGTGATGATGGTACTGTTACTGCTTTGAAAGAAGGTACTGCTCATGTTACTGTCAGCTTCAGAGGCAATGACAAATACTTGCCAGCCAATGCTACAATTACTGTAACCGTATCTAAAGTCGAGTTCAATCCTGAAACCACTTTGGATGATACTACTTTAACCGTTGAAGTTCCAGAGGATGCTACCGGTAATGTGACCTTGACTATTGGTAATGAAACTCTCACTGCACCTATTGAAGATGGTGTTGCAACCTTTGATTTAAGTGATGTTCCTGCTGGAGATTATAACGCAACTGTAAGTTATCCTGGTGATGATAAATACGCTGGATTTGATGTTGTTTATCCGGTTTCCATTGAAAATGACTTTATCATAATTGCTGATAACTTGATAAAATACTTCCACGGTCCTGAAAGATTTGCTGTAAACCTTACAGACGGCAAAGGTAATCCTATCGTTAATGCTATCGTAACAATTAATATTAACGGTAAAGATTACAATAGAACCACTGATGATAAAGGTCAGGCATTCATGGCTATTAACTTGAATGCTGGTGAATATGCTACTGTTGTAACTTACAACGGCACTTCTGTTGATGCAACCGTTACTGTTTTACCTACTGTCAACGGTACTGACATTACTAAAATGTTCAGAAACGGAACACAGTACTATGCTACTTTCCTTGACAGTCAGGGTAATTACTTGCCTGACGGAACTACAGTCACTTTCAACATCAATGGTGTGATGTATGAGCGTAAAGTTTCCGGTGATAAAGGTTTAGCAAGATTAAATATCAACTTGAATCCAGGTGAATATGTAATCACTGCAATGAACCCAGTTACTGGAGATATGACTTCTAATAACATTACTGTATTGTCTAAAATTACTGAAAATGCAGATCTTGTTAAATACTACAGAAATGCATCTCAATACACTGTTAAAGTTTTAGGTGATGACGGTAAAGCTGTCGGAGCTGGTGTGAATGTAACATTTAACATCAATGGTGTATTATACACTCGCCAAACTAATGAATCAGGTATTGCTAAATTAAACATTAACTTGCAGCCTGGTGACTATGTCATAACTGCTGAATACCAAGGTTCCATGGTGTCCAACAACATCAAAGTATTGCCTATATTGAATGCTACGGATATTTCAATGAAATATCGTGATGGAACTCAATTTAAGGCAACTTTGGTAGATGGTCAAGGAAAACCTTACGCTGATCAATCTATAACCTTTAACATTAACGGTGTATTGTACAACAGACCAACTGACGGTTCAGGTACGGCAAGATTAAACATTAACTTAATGCCTGGTGAATATATTATAACTTCAAGTTATAACGGTTCTAGCATTGCTAATACCATAAAAATCAGTGCATAGGAGAAGTTATCAAACTTCTCTTTTATTTTTTTTTAAATTTTCACAAAAACATTTCATGACTATTTTTAGCAAGATTTTTCCATACCGTTTAATCAAAATAATGGATGTTATTTTTAATGGTTATGGTAATTCTACCCTAAATTAAGATACATATATTTCATTTGCTTGATTTTATAAAATAAAAATAAATACCGTCAATGTCTAATCTACATGTATAGATTAAAATTAATAATTTTTTCAAATTTGTAGTCATTGTCATTGCAAAATTTTTTCTAAATATGCATTAACTTTTAAATATTTTGTAAAATATATATTATAAGTGACTGTTAAGTAAAAGAATAACTATTTTAGTTCAACACTTATATTAATGAATTTAATGTTTTTTAAAAATACGTAAATTGTGATAAAAACTAATTGAGGAAAATTTATGAGTGAAGTTAATAAATGGGACTCTCCATTGTCATTTATTCTGGCAATGGTTGGGGCTGCAGTTGGATTAGGCAATATTTGGCGTTTCAGTTATGTGCTTTATTCCAATGGCGGTGGAGCATTCTTCATTCCTTATCTTGTTGCAATTTTTCTTATGGGTATTCCGTTTTTGATTCTGGAATATGGAATAGGGTTTTCATATAAGGATTCATTTCCAAATATCTTTAAAAAGATAAATCCCAAATTGGAAATCGTATCATGGATTCTGATTCTGATTGTATTTATGGTTGCCATTTATTATGCAGTTATTGTTGGATGGGATTTGGTATATTTATTTTCAAGCATTAATTTTTCATGGGGAAGTGATCCTGCACTTTACTTTGTAAAATCTGTTGGAGGAGGCCCTGATTTATCACAGGTAACTTCATTCATAATTCCAACGGTTATTGCTGTTTTGGTAATCTGGTTTTTGGTATGGTATATTTCCCATAAGAATCTGAAGGAGGGTATTGGTAAGTTTTCAAGAATATTAATACCTGCTCTTTTCATTATGATGGCAATAATTATTGTTTATTCAATTTCTCTTCCCGGATCTGCCATAGGTATCAATACTCTGTTAAATCCTGACTGGAATTCTTTAACGAAGGTCGAAATTTGGCTTGCTGCATTTTCACAAATTCTATTTTCATTAAGTATGGGTCAGGCCATTTCAATGAGTTATGCAAGTTACCTGCCTGATAAGGCCAGATTAATAGATGATGTATATGTTGTTGTTGCATGTAACTGTTTATTTGAAGTATTTACTGCATTCGGCATATTTTCAGTATTGGGATACATGTCTTCAACTGCGGGAACGCCTATTGTTCAGTTAATAAGTGAAGGAACCGGGCTGGTCTTTATAGTTTTCCCAATGATTTTCAATATAATGGGTCCTGTTGGACATATATTTGCTCCTATTTTATTTATAGCAATTTTATTTGCAGGAATAACATCTGCAATGGCAATAATGGAACCTATGGTTAATTCAATAATGCACAAATTTGACTGGACTCGTAAAAAAGCAGTTACTGTACTGGTATGTATCGGATGCTGTCTGTCATTGATTTTTACAACGGGAGCAGGCAGTTATCTTGTTGAGGTTGTAGATACATTTTTAAATAATTTTGCTTTAATTCCTCTTATAGCTATCCAGTGTATAGTTTTCACACGTTATGTTGATTTAGACTCACTTATGTCTCTATTAAATGAAAATAGTAAACTTAAAGTATATAAGCCCTGGATTTATATCATTAAGTATATTCTGCCTGTATGTCTAATCTTTATGTGGGTATGGGGTGTATTAGATTTGATTGAAGGTACTGACATGTTTGAACTTGCGGCCTATGTGTTTTTAACCGCTGTAATTTTAATTACCAGTGTGATTCTAACAAGAATCAAATCCAAAAATTAACGAAATAACTTCATCATTTATTAAAAGTCTATTATGTATTTTCAGAATTGGGCTATGAATTTTTTTAGGTAGGATTCTAAAATCATTTTCTAAATCTTCAACTTTAATGGAATAGTGTTTTTAACTTTAAAATAAGGATATTCATCCCTATTTTTCTTTTTTAATGTGAAAGTATGCACTTACATTCGAAATCTTTATATACTTTTTTTTATAAAGTAAATGTAAGAAATACAAGTGATATTATGAATAAAAAAATTATTTTATTATTAGTTATACTATCAATTGCTTTTATTGCTATCAATTTAGTTGCAGCATCATCTCATGCTAAACATCATGATTTATGGTACGATTCCCAAAGCCACAACCAAGATTCATGTCCATACTGTATATTTAATTTCAATGGATTATCTTTTAATATTCCGAGTTTAGATACAATTCCTTTTAATTTTGGGTTAAATTATTACAGCAACTCAGGATTTGAGATTGGCGCAAATAGTTAAATGCGACCCTTAAGTGCTTAATTCTTATGCTACTTATCTCTTATTTTTTTTAAATTGGAAATTTTTTCCCATAAAATATGTAAAAATATCTAAAACTTTAAATACTATTAATTTAATATAATTTATTAATAGTTATGATTATTGAAATGTCTTATTTTCTTCATAACGATTAATTTGATATTATTTCATTATTATAAGGAGGAGTTATTAATGGCAAGATTTGAAGAAGCAGAAAACAGAATGTTCAATATTAAAATCTGCTTAAAATGTAACGCTCGTAACCCTGCTGGTGCAACAACTTGTAGAAAATGTGGTTACAAAGGTTTAAGATACAAAGCTAAAGAACCAAGAGGATAAATCTATTCTCTTTTTCTTTTAACTATTTTTTTATTTTACATAATTAATTTTTAGTCACTTCTATTTTTCATCACACCCATCTAATCAATTGAAGCATTAATTTAATATATGGTTTTAAATAAAGATATTTTCATGAAAGATGTTGAAGCATACATTAAAAATATATTGGAAACTAGAAAAATTCATTTCACGTTAATCGATCCTGATGAACAGTCACCTGAAGAAGCTTTAAATATTGCTACTGAAGCTATTGAAGGTGGAACAGATGGTATTATGATTGGTGGATCAACTGTTAACAATGAAGATGTTGACAACACCTGTAAAATATTGTCTGAAAACATTGCTGTTCCTATAATTATATTTCCTGGAAATACAAGCAGTGTTAGTAAATATGCTGATGCCATATTCTTTATGAGTTATCTTAATTCCACAAATCCTTACTGGATTATTGGAGCACAAGCTCTTGGCGCATTGCCAGTTAAAAAATCTGGAATTGAGGTTTTGCCTATGGGTTATATGGTTGCTGAACCTGGCGGAACTGTCGGCTGGGTTGGGGATGCCAAACTGGTTCCTAGAAACAAGCCAAAAATACCTGCAGCATATGCAATGGCTGCCGAAGCTTTGGGAATGAGATTCTTCTATATCGAAGCGGGATCCGGTGCTGACAAACCTATTCCTCCTGAAATGGTTGCATACACTAAAAGAGCTACTGACGATATGATTGTAGTTGTTGGTGGTGGTATCCGTGATGCTAAAGCAGCTTATACTGCAGCTAAAGCTGGCGGGGATATTATAGTCACCGGTACTGTTGTAGAAGAAACCGATGATGTCAAAGCTAAAATTCAAGAACTTACGGGAGCTATTAAAAAAGCTTCCATGGAGTAGTCTTCAACTGCTCTACCACTAATTTTTTTTATATATATTGACATACTATATATTATGTTAAAGTCCTTGTATATTAAAGCACTAAATAATAGACGATATATTCAACCAGAGCCAGAAAAAAACACTGATTTCTCTTTAGATGGCAAATGGTTTGACAGGCCTTTTGCTAAAAGCAGAAAAGAATTTTCCATAGCTGCTGGAGATGGAAGTTTCAATATTAAAAAGTTTTTAATGTTTAATTACTGTCCGGTATCTGCTGAAGCCCTTATTTATGATGATGATTTGATAAATATTGAACAGTCAGAGATTTTTGAGATGGAGCATGTTCCCTTCATTAAGGAATTGATACCGAATTATATGTCAATATTTGAGCTTAAGTGCTGTTTGAAAGCTATAAGTGAATATGATGTTGACTATTATTTATTTGACGGATCCATTTTTGGTGATCTGCAAAATCATTATCCTAAAGGCGCAAAGCAGCCTGCAGATTTAAAGGAAAAGATAGATGACGGTGTCTTGAAATATTTCATTGATGTAATCAGTGATTTATCAAATTTGGATTTGTCATTTCCGACAGTTAAAAGAAAGGTTTATGCCCACCCATCAAAGGATCTTGATGAAGTTTACGATTTGTACCTCTCATCAATAGAGAAGTTATTGGTTTTAAGGGAAGTTTTAAAGAGCAATAAAAAGATTATTTCAATCTCCAAGACCTCCTCGAGCAATGATATATTCCACAGCAATGCGCCGGATATTGGAATCCTGGATCAGTTTACCCAGAAGCAGGGAATGTCCAGAATCATTAGGAAAAAGGTTGGAGAAAGCATTGCAGTTCCATTTCCTGTATTCAACGAATTTTTTTCAAAATTATGGTTTACAATATTTTATGTAAGGCTGGAGGAAAATAAAAACGTTTTGAAAGTGGAGCTTCCGTATTATGCTGAAGATGATGAAATAGCTGAAATTGTTGAAATAATCAAAAGGGATAGTGCTGAAGGATATCCTTATCTGCTTAACAAGGCACACAATGATGTTGTAATTACAAATAAGCATGTTGATGAACTTTTAAAAATTAGTAGAATTTATGAAACAACAAATAGGGAACAATTAAAAAGGTGATTAGATGGTAGTAGGTTTTTGTGTTGGTGAAATCTCTCTAACGGAGTTAACATTTATTTCAGATAAGATGCCGCAGGTTGGTGAGTACGTTACTGTTGATTATGATGGAAAAAAGGTTTTGGGAATGGTTGAAAACCTTGTAAGGGGAAATGATGCTTTAAATATTGATTTGCATGATGTGGATGCAATTCAAACCATTGCACGTATTGGCGGCAATGACTATTACATCAAGGGAAAGGTAAAGCTTCTAGGTGATGTCAATGATAACCTGAGGCTGCCAAGAACCCCTGCACTTCCGGGAACACCGATTAAACTGGCAGACAAAGAAATTCTGAATGAGGTTTTCAAGGTTAAAAATCCAATTAAATTGGGAACTCTGGTAAATCAAAGGGATATTGAAGTCAATGTTGAAGGAAATCCTATATTGAACAGGCATTTGGCAATTTTGGCAATGACTGGTGCAGGTAAATCAAATACCGTTGCCGTATTGATGGACCAGCTGCTCGGATATAACGTACCAATTTTTGTTTTTGATATGCACGGAGAATACAGGGATGCTGATTTTCCAAACGGCTCGGTTAATGTAATTCAGCCTAAGATTAACCCAACATACATGACATTCAGCGAAATCAAAAAGCTGGTCAATATTCCAAATAACGCATTCATTCAGGAAAGGCACTTCAGATATGCCTTTAACAAAGCTAGAAAGGAAATTAATGAAGGAACCGAACATACATACAAGTTTTTGGAAGCCATGTATGATATTTTGGCTGTCAGGTCCCAGGATGATGGTTCAGACAAGCAGATTGTTGATGTTATGAATAAGATTGATGACGCCAAGGACAGATACAACAATCTATTTGATAACAATAAAGGAAATATCCTCACCAGCATTAAAGTGGGTCATGTCAATGTACTGGATTTAAGCCAGACTGACGAATCTGTATCTGAAGTTCTTGTAAGTCATATTCTAAGGAATGCTCTTCAAAGAAGAAAAAATGCAGTCCATGGAAATTCAGATGATAAACTGGAACATCCTGTGTTCTTTGTTGTAGAGGAAGCACATATTTTAGCTCCAAACAAACGTGATTCCCAGTCCAAGTATTGGATTCAAAGAATTGCAAGGGAAGGACGTAAATTTGGTTTGGGTTTGTGTCTTGTCAGCCAGTCTCCAAAGACTGTAGACCATGATGCACTGTCCCAGATGAACAATATGATTATATTAAGACTAGTCGAGCCCGAAGATCAAAGGCATGTGCAGTCAGCTTCAGAATCATTATCAAAGGATTTAATCAATCAATTGCCTTCTTTGAATGTTGGTGAAGCTATTGTTTTGGGTTTGATGAGTAAAGTGCCTACATTAGTTAAAATTGATGAGTTTAAAGGCCGTCGTACTGGTGGTGATTTGGATATTATTGGGGACTTAGCAACATTTAATCAAAGTGAAGAAGAGGAAATCGAGTCCCAGGAAAGAGAAAGTCTTGATTTGGGATATGATTATTAGTCGGGGGCAATATTGTCCTTAGAACAAACAAAAATATTATATAATTAATACATTAAAATACTACATAGTTAAATACTTTACAAGTGTTTAAATTGGTTATATACAAAAATTTAAAAAGGTAATATAATGAAATTTGCACATTTAGCAGACACTCATTTAGGTTATCGTCAATTTGGTTTATTTGAACGAGAAAAAGACTTTTATGAAGTGTTTGAAAAGATAATTGATAGAATAATTGAAGAGAAAGTTGATTTTGTAATACATAGTGGGGACCTATTCGATAACGCAAGGCCATCTCCGTTAGCCCTTTTTACATTCCAGAAAGGTTTGATAAAACTTAGAAATGCTAATATTCCTGTTTATGCTATTGCAGGAAACCACGATAGCGTACTGCGTAAAGGCTCAATTCCTCCACAGGTATTATTTAAAAAGTTTGGCCTAAAAGTAATCAGTCCGATAAATACAAATTATATGTATGAGGATGTTTTTATTGGAGGGTTACCGTTTTATCCGTCATCACAATATAAAAATCTAAAAAACAAGCTTTCAGAATTATCAAAAAAAGCAGCAAATCATGAAAAATCAATATTGGTATTGCATCAGGGTATTGACAAGTATTTCAACTTGCAGTACGAGTTGGAAATCGGTGACGTTCCGGATAATTTCACATATTATGCTATGGGTCATCTCCACAACTATATTCATGATGATTTTGGAAATGGAAAACTTGTCTATCCGGGTTCAAGTGAAGTCTGGAAAACCACGGAACTTGCAGACTATAGGAAAAATGGAAAAGGCTTTGTTATAGTGGATCTGGATGGTAAAAAACCTGTCGTCAATAGGATTGCAATCTCCCTTCCACGTGAGTTCATAGAAAGAACTCTTGATTATGATAATCTGGCCAGTGGTATTGAAGACATAAAACAGACTATTAAGGATTTTGACAAAAAACCTATTCTTAATTTAACTGTCAATAATGTAAAGTCAACCAGCAATGCATATGAAATCATTAATGAGGAACTGGAGGATTTATCACTGATGATTAGACCTAAATTCATTACTCCCGGTGAAGAAAATATTGATTTAATCATTGATAAGGAGAATGCATTAGGACCTATTGAAGTATTATCTTCAAGACTGGAAAGCTATGATGATGAAGACATTACCAAATTTGCTAGTGAACTATATGAATTGCTTTCCAAAGACAGAAATGATGAAGCAAGAGAATTAATCGATGAATTTTATAAAGAGAAATATGCTGTTAAAGAAGAAGTAGAGGGGGATGAACAATGATTTTCAAACGTTTAAAATTAAAGAATTTCAAGTCATATGCACATGAAATCATTGGATTTGATAAAGGAATCACCGTTATTGTTGGAGAAAATGGTGCAGGTAAATCCTCTATTTTTGAAGCTATTAGTTTTGCTTTATTTAAACAGCATACTGCAAGCAAATTAAATGATTTGGTTCGCAATAATGCAGATAATATGTCTGTTGAACTGGATTTTGTATCAAGAGGAAAAGAATACAGAATCATTCGTGAAAAGACCAAATCCAAAACAGTATCAAGGCTCATGACCAAAACTTCAAGTGACGGGGAGTTCATGTCACTTTGTTCCGGTGAAAAGGAAGTGTCCAGCACTATCCAGTCAATATTGGATATGGATGCTAATTTGTTTTTAAATGCGATTTATATAAGGCAGGGCGAAATTGCAGAGCTTGTAGATAAGCAGCCTGCTGAGAAAAAACGTTTAATCGGTAAGTTGCTGGGACTTGATTCACTTGAAACCGCTTGGAAAAATTTATCTCCAATGATTAATGAATATGAAAATAAGTTGTCTGAAATCAAAGGAAAACTTTATTCCAAATCCGCACTGCAGGATGAATTTGAGCAAAAAACTAATGAGCTCAATGAATTAAAAGACAGAGGGCATGATTTGGAATCTCAAATTGAAGAAGTTAAACAGTTAAGGGATGAAATTTCTGAAAACAAACGTGTCATGGAACGTGAAAAAGAAATTTATGATGCTCAAATGAATAATTTGGCTAATGAACAGCAAACATTGGAAAAACTTGAAAAAGACAAACAAGTTGTTCAGGAAAACCTTGATAAGATTCGTGAAGCTGAAGAAGAGATTGGACGCTTGGAGAAATATGTTTCTAAATTGGATCTTTATCTTGACTTTGAAAAATCTGTTGTCAGTATCCAGTCTTTAAAAGAATCTGAATCTGAACTTGAAGAAAAAATAGATTCAATTAAAGAGCAAAAACAACTCATTCATTCTAAAAAACAGGGATATAATGATTATTTGGCATCTGATGAAAAGATTAATGAATTAACTAATAAAAAAATTGAATTGGAAAAGCAGCTGGCAACAATTACCCAGCTTGAAAAGGATAAAAAAGAGCTATTGGAAGGAATTGAATCAGATAGAAATGATATTGAAAAGTTCTTTTTACTTTCCAAAGAAAAACTTCAGGATTTTGGCGTATCACAAGATGATTTGGCATCTGTTGATAATTTGAAAAAGTTAGGTGACATTACCAATGAATTCCTTGAGGAAATTTCAACAAAAATAGAGGATTTGACCAATGATATAACCTCTAAAAAAGAGGATATTGTTGCATTCAAACAGGCTATTGCAGCCAGTGAAAGACCTTTGGAAGAACTGGCCGATGTTGATAATAAATGTCCGGTCTGTCAGTCAGACATTGATGAAGCTAAAAAAGAAGAATTGATTAATCAGTACAATTCAAACATTGAAGAAAATACTAAAGCAATTGAACAGCATGAAGAAAATATTCGTTTGTTCACTAAAAACAAGGACAGCTATAAGGAGAAAGAGTCCAAAGTTAAAAAATTATCAGAAGACATTTTGGAGTATAAATATAAATTTTCAAATCTCGAAAAAGACCTGCAGCGTTTAAGTGAACTCGATGAAGGTATTGATGCTAAAGAGTATACCGGAAATAAACTGGGTGAATTAATTCTGGAAATTGCTGACGAAAAGGAAAAACGTGAATCCTATAAACAGGATCATGATGACTATAATCAGTCTAAAGGTGCTTTGGATGTACTGGGTAGTCAGACTGATTCTGAATACAAATTGAAACAGGTTAAAAATGAAATTGATGTTCATGTTCAAAACATTAAGTTAGCTATTGAAAATGATTCTCACTTGAGTGGAGATATGGATAATTTAGAACTTAAGGAACGTATTGATGATTTGAAAGAGAAAAATGAAGAATTCAATCAGCTTAAGGGTTTTATCCAAAATAAAAATACTCTAACCACTCAATTCGATTCTATTAAAGAGGATATTGGTGTTTCCAATAATCAACTTGAAATTATTCAGAATAAAATAGATGCATCAACTTATGATAAGGAAAAATACGAGCAAATCACTTATCGTGATGAGATGTATACCAGAAGATATGAATCATTCACTAATGAACTGTCTGAAATTAAAGGTCAGGCTAGAGAGCTGATTAATGTCCATAAAGGTTTAGCCGAAAAAATCAAAAATAATGAACGGTTCCAAAAAGAGTATGATAATATTTCACAGTATCTTGTTTTATTGAAAGATATTCGTGATTTATATGGTAAAAATGGAATTCAAAAAGATTTAAGGAATAATTCAAGACCTATCATTCAGAAAAATACCAAAAAATTCTTCGATGACTTCAACTTCAATTATTCCGATTTGATATTGGATGAAGAGTATAATGTTACCGTAAGAGGTCCTGAAGGTGAATCATCAATGTCCATGGTTAGTGGTGGTGAAAAAATAGCTATTGCATTGGCTTTAAGATTAGGTATCACTAAATCAATGGCTAAAGGTGATTTGGAAACTATTTTATTGGATGAACCTACAATTCATTTGGATGATGCAAGAAGACATGAGCTTATTAATCTGTTAAAAGAAATGTCCCTATTGCCGCAGATGATTATTGTAACCCACGAAAACCAGCTTGAAAGTGCTGCGGATAATCTGATTAAAGTAGAAAAAGAAAATGGAATTTCAAAAATAGTAAATTAATTTTTTTTTACTATTTTTTTTTAAATTAATTCGTCTGAATTTTTGATGGAATCGACAATACAATTTCCATTCCATCCAACTATTGTAGCGGCTTTTTCTTCCAGTTCTTCGGGAACTTCTTCAAGTCCGTATGGTCTTACCAGCACTATAGGAATATTATATTTTTCAGCCGCTTCAACAAGTTCGTCAATTTTTTCTTTGTTGTCTTTGTATAATCCTGCAAGTATAATTACTCTATCTATTTTATTATAGAATTCATCTCCTGCTGTTGCATATGATCCGGTAATGGATTCTTTCCATAGGAAATCTACTTTTTCAAAAAGTTTCTGTGTAAATTGACGGTATTCTCCTTTTTTATCAATTCCATTACTAATGATTAAATTGTAAATCTTATTATCCTTTTCCTCTTCAAACATTCTATTCACCAATCAAAAAATATATTTTATAAAATACTTAAACTATTATTATATTTAATATAATTTATTTTAAGGTTTATGTTTTTTATGAAGGCGGCGGTTATTGGTTTAGGTGTTGAAGGTAAAAAGGCAGTAAATTCACTTTTAAAACATGGCTGGGAAGTTTATGCAAGTGATTTGAATAGTAACATTGATTTATCCGATTTGAGCTTACCTGGTATTTCTTTGAATTTCTTGGATAGTGGAGAAACTTTTTCCATTGTTTCTGATGATTTAACTTTGGATTTGGGATTTACAAACTCTCAGGCTATTGATGAATGTGATGCAATTGCCATTAGTCCCAGCATGTTTGGCGGTTCTTTTGCCAATAAATTGTTGGATGAAGGCAATCTTTTAAGTGATGTTGTTTCTAATCATAAAAAGATTCTTACTATAGGTATTACAGGAACTAATGGTAAAACCACTACTGTTCACATGCTGAAATCCATTTTGGAAAATGCAGGAAAAAAGGTTCTTGTAGGCGGAAACGGTGGTGGAGGCTTTTCAGGTTATTATGACCTGATGCTTGAGGCTGAAAATGGAGATTACGATATTCTTCTTGTTGAAGTATGCGACATGACTCTGGATTTTTGCGACTATGCTTTTGATTTTGATATGGTTTGTCTGACAAATATAGGCAATGACCACATGGATGTTCACAAAACGATTGCCAATTATAAGGATTCTTTAGTTCGATTTTTCACAGATAAGGAGATTTTTACCGCATTCAATCAGGATTTTAACAGTAATTTCAAGGAAGTTTCATCCAAGCACATTTCCTATTTTGAATATCAGGATGAACTGAAGGTCTTCGGTAAATTCAATAAGCTGAATGCGGGTCTGGCCATGTCCATAGCTATTGAACTTAAAGTTTCCAAAGACATTATCAAAAAGTCATTAGCCGATTTTGAAGCTGTCAGCGGTCGTTTGGATGTCTATAAAATCAATGATGCATTGGTTTATGTTGGAAAAACCGACAATTCCGATGCTTTGAAATCCGTGCTTTCAGAAAAAGACTTTTACGCTATTTTTATAGGTACTCCGCGGGCTCATGAAACCCATAGGCTAGATATTATTGATGTGGCTGTCAGATATAATCCTGAAGTAATTGTAGTTTTCCCTGGTTTGGATGACAGTCTTGATTTGGTTTTATATCGTTTAAATTACCTGAAATATCGTGGCAGAGTATTAACGGCTACTTCTTTAGATGATATTATAGCTTATGTTGCTGAATTTTCACATGAGGAAGCAATGCTTATTGGAGGTAATGGTCAGGATGCCATTATCAATATTCAGGAAAGAATAAAACTGATTTCTGAAAAATTGTCCTGAATTTAAAAATTAGGGATTAAATTTAAAAAACAAGAAAATCATAATTATATAGTGATAAATAATAATGGGGACAAAAAGTGTTAGATATAAAATTATTCAGAGAAAGTCCAGAAATAATTATAGACTCTGAGAAGAAAAGATTTAGAAGCACTGAAAATGTTGAAAAAGTAATAGAATATGATGCCTTATGGAGAGAAGGCGAAAGAAAATTAAATTCTTTAAGATCTGAAAAAAACAAATTATCAAAATCATTTAAAAAAGCAAAAGAAGAAGGTAATTTAGAAGAAGTCATTAAACGTTCAAAAGAAGTAGCGGCAGAAATTAAAGAATTAGGTGCTAAAAACGAAGAATATCTTAAGCTCAGAGATGACTACAGATACAAAGTCGGAAACATCATAGATGAGGATGTGCCGATTTCAGATACTGAAGATGATAATGTAGTGGTTAGAACTTACGGTGAAATACCTGAACATGATTTTGAATTGTTAAACCATGTAGATTTGATTAAAAAAATTGACGGTGCTGATTTGGAAACTGCAGCAAGTATTGCAGGGGCCCGTTTTTACTACTTGAAAAGAGATATTCTGCATTTAAACCTTGCATTGATTCAGTTTGCATTATCTGAGTTGGAAGCTGAAGGATATATTCCAATGCAGACTCCATTCTTTGTAAAAGGTGAAGTTGCAGCTGAAACTTCAGAGCTCGGAGAGTTTGAAGAAACTTTATATAAAGTAGAAAATGAGGACATGTACCTAATTGCAACTGCTGAACAGACTTTGGCAGCTCTTCACAGAAACGAAATCATTGCACCTGATGATTTGCCTTTAAGATACTGTGCACTCTCAACATGTTTTAGAAAGGAAGCAGGTTCACACGGAAAAGATACTTTGGGAATATTCAGGGTTCACCAGTTTGAAAAGATTGAACAGTTCATTTACTCAGCTCCTGAAGATTCAAGAAATCAGCATGATCATCTGATGGAAGTAACCGAAAGAATCTATCAGAAATTAGGCATCTCATATCAGATAATAGCTATTGTATCATCAGCATTAAATGATAATGCAGCTATTAAATATGATTTGGAAGCATGGTTCCCTGGTTCAGGTGCATTTAGGGAATTAGTTTCATGTACTAACTGTAAGGATTATCAGGCAAGGAAAACCAAAACCCGTATCGGAAGAGCAGGTTCTGGAGATGCTCAAACTTTACATACTTTAAACAGTACGGCTATTGCAACTGAAAGGACAATGTGCTGTATTTTGGAAAACTACCAACAAAAAGATGGTAGCATTAAAATTCCTGAAGTTTTGGTCCCTTACATGAATGGAAAAACTGTTATTGAAGCAAAAAAATAACTTTTTTTGATGGTGTGTATTCTCTTATATGCACACATTATTGAATTTTTTTTAATTAATTCATTTCAATATAAAATATTTTTATATCTTTTTTTCATATTATTATATATTTTTTAATAATAATGGTGTGTGATAATATTAAAATAAACAAACGAATTTTATCAATTATTTCTGTATTTTTGCTTTTTCTGGTGTTGATGAATTCAGTTAGTGCACAAGACAATTCTACAGCTGGTTCATTCGATGATTTGCAAAAAGAAATTACTTCAACCGAATCCGGTGGAACTTTAAATTTAACAAACGATTATATTTATGTTATATGCTGTATGTGTTGATGATAATGGTAATTATATCATAGGTGATTATTTAACATTCAATATTAATGAAAGCCTATTTAAAGTATTTTTCAATGGTGAATCTTTTGTTGATACTGGTTATATTCTTGAAAATCCTGGAATATATTTAATTAATGCAAGCATTAATTCTAAGCTGGATAATTGTACTTATAAAACCGGAATAATTAATTTCACTTCTAAAAAAGAAGCCATTATTAATGCCAGTGATGCTGAAATAGCTGCTGGTGAATTTGCTTTAATTGAAGTGGAATTGCCTGGCGATGCAACGGGAATAGTTTCAGCAATTGTTGATAATGAAACATATCTTGCACAGGTTAAGGATGGAAAAGCAACACTTTACATTCCTCCTTTGGATGCCGGAGAATACATTGCAGAAATAACATATTCCGGTGATGATAATTATGAAGAATCAGATACCACAGCCTTAATTACAGTATTGGATGAAATAAATGTTGCTGCACCTGATGTAATTAAATATTATCATGGAGAGGAAAGATTTGTCGTAACTGTAACCAGATCTGATATTCCACTCAGCAATGAAAGTGTTGAAATCACAATCAATGGAGTAACATACACAAAAACAACAGACGAAAGCGGTACTGCATCCATTGCTTTAAACATGCCAAGTACAAATTATACGGCAGAAGTTAAAGTTGATGATGTTAGCATCAATTCAACTGTCATAATATTGCCTACGGTTAACGGTACGGATATAACAAAAGTTTATGGAAACGCAACCAGATACTATGCAACATTTTTAGACAGCCAGGGCAATTACCTCAAGGAAGGAACAAACGTTACATTTAATATTAATGGAATGTTATACAATCGTACAGTTTCAGGAGATAAGGGTCTTGCCGGATTAAATATTAATTTAATCCAGGGTAATTATGTTATTACAGCTATTAATTTGGAAACTGGTGAATCTTCAGCAAATAATATTATAGTCATTCCAAAAATCATTGAAAACAATGATGTGACTAAATATTATAGAAATGCAACCCAATATACTGTTAAAGTCATTGGGGATGATGGAAAGGCTGTCGGTAAAGGTGAAGTTGTCAGATTCAATATTAATGGAGTATTCTATGAAAGAACAACAAATGAATCAGGAATAGCTAAGCTAAATATTAACTTAAATCCTGGAGATTACATTATAACTGCAGAATACGGTGGCTGTTTGGTATCAAATAACATTACAGTATTGCCTGTATTAACTGCAGAGGATTTAACTAAAAAATATGGTAGCGATGATCCATTTGAAGCAAAACTTGTTGACGGTGAAGGTAAGGCATATGCAAACCAGAAAATAGAATTTAATATTAATGGTGTTTTCTATTATCGTGTAACCGATAGTGAAGGAGTTGCGAAATTAAATATTAATTTGCAGACTGGTGAGTATATTATCACTTCAAGATATGAAGAAGCTGTCATAAGGAATAAGGTAACTGTAACTTCATAAGAGATTATTTTATCAATCAGCGGAACGGTTATGGTTTAAAATGTAAAAAAGGGAAATTATACAAAGATAAAGCGTATATTTCCCAATAAAATTTGAATAGGGATTTGAAATACGTTCATACCATTTTGATTCATAGCCGTATCCATTGCATCTCCTCTAGACATTGTTCCCGGAACATTTTGATTGCCTGCATATCCGTTGTATGCATCGTTTGACCTTATAAGATCAACAATATTGGCACCAAATATTGCCTCCGCAGCATTATTGTTTACACTAACAATTATATGTGGCGTATAATGATACGTATAGGATATTATGTCTTGAGCCGCATGATATGGGTCGTTTGGACTGATTAAATGGATATTGTGTAATGTTTCACCATTTGCATTATAAGAGCTTCCAGGATAAACCCAATCAAATCCACCTAGGATTGTGAATTTTGCAGCCATATCCACACTGGCATCTTCTCCGGAATCTTCAGCAATTATCAATACCGGACTAACAATTGTTGAAGCTAAAAGTCCTGCAACTATTACTAATAAAACTATGAATATTAAACCAAGTTTATTCATGATTACTTTTTATAATTCTTTTAAGTACTTAAAGTTATCTTTTTTTATACTAGGGAGCATAGCCAAAGAATGATTAATAACGTTATAATATTTGATGTTCCTATCCTTTTATTAGCAACTTCTAATAAATCTATTCTTAAATGAATTAATTGTGTGATTATATGAAAACAATTGTGATTAATGCAAGTCCTAGAAAAAAATGGAATACTGCAGAGATTATGCAATCTGCACAAAAAGGGGCGGAATCAGTAGGCGCTGAAACAAAATATGTCAATTTATATGATTTGTCATTTAAAGGATGCAGAAGTTGTCTTATCTGTAAATTAAAAGATAAAACCAAGGGAAAGTGTTACTGGAGAGATGACTTATCACCATTGATTGAAGAGATTTTAGACTCCGATGCATTGCTTATAGGTTCACCAATATACTTTGGAGAGCCTACAAGTGAGTTTCGAGCATTGGTTGAAAGATTAATATTTTGTCTTTTGTCCTATGATGATGGATCCAGCTATTTTACAGGCAAGGTAAATGTTGGAATTTTCTATACCATGAATGCACCGCTTCAGTATTATGAAGAGTCAATGAAAGATGATTTGGCCAAAAATGAGTTTCTCTTTTCATTTTTAAATGGTGAAATTGTAACTTATCCTGTTTGTGATACAATACAGGTCAGCAAATATTCAAAATATAACATGGCAGGATTTTCACAGGAAGCTAAAGAAAAGCAATGGGTTTTACAGTTTCCAAAAGATTTGGAGAAGGCTTTTGAAATTGGTGCCGAATTAAGTAAGATTTAATTATAATTATGTACTACTATAATTTTAATTTTCTAAAATCAATATTGATATAAGTTCATAATTTTTATTTTTAAAAAAACATAAACTTATATGTTAATAATTTTCCATTAAATATGCAAGAATACCCCAACTTCTGTAAGTTGGGGGTGAATTGCACTATTGGGTGTACTTTTTAATCCAAATTTATTTTTTGCTACATGATAATTCATGTTTTGAATGGATTCAGTTAAATATACTCAGCAGACATTTTTCCATCACATTTTTCAAGTTGAAAAGCAATATAATAACTATGACTTACAGATTAGACAAAATAACTATAAGACTAAAAAATGATGAAGCAGGAATTAACAAGATTAATGAATTGTTTGAAGATATTGTAAGTGGAAAAATTCCCTTAATTCATGATAGCAATGGAAAATTGATTGAGGGGATATCTCCAATATCCGAGTACAGCAATTATGAAAGTGATGAAACCGGAAA
>NZ_JAZRJY010000064.1:0-2733 GCF_045646045.1 Methanobrevibacter sp.
GCCTTCGTTACTGCATAGTTTAAAATTTTTCTGTTTAAAAATAAAATTAGAAATAATTATTGTGTTAAATTTATTTTTAATATTTTTGTTTGATGAATAAATAGAATTATTACCGTCTATGATGATTGTTCCTTGTATATGCAGGTCTGCAATGTTGAATTTGTCTATAGGATTATTTGGATTTAATGTGATTTTCATTACATGACTTGGATTGTTACCATAATTATTGAAATCATTAATCATTTTATCATAACAACTAATATTATTAATGTTGTAATGAGTATTGTTATTTAATGTTTTACTTGTATAGTATTCGGAATTTTTAAAAGTGGTTGCGGATTTGATAAAGAATTCGTCATCACTGATTATGCAGGAATTTTCAGCCAGGCCTATTTTAGTAGCTAGGGTTAAAAATACCAGTGCTGCTGTTTCCTCTGTTATTTTGCAGTTGTATTCTTTTTCAAATATGTTTAATGCTTCTTTGCCAAGCATTAATACTCCTAACATTTTTTCCATTGGGATCAGGTTATTGTGGGGGCCTAATATGGATTCGCATAATTCTAGAAAATCACAGTTATTAAATTCGAGATTGGTGTTTTTGCAGTAGTAGATAAAGGTTTCTTCATCAGCATAGTTATATCCAAAATGGCAGTCGATGAATTTACAGTCACCACCAAAGGATCTTAAAACACCGCCCATAGCGTTTTCATGTTTAATTACATTGTTTCTAAATGTACAGTTTATTGCTGTAAAACTGCCTCCGACATTATAGATAGCTGTGTTAAAATTTTCTAATGTAACATTTTGAAGTATTAATGATGCACCGCTGCCGATGAAAGCAAAATGGTGATCATATTTTTCTTTGTTATCTTTCATATTAATTTTAGCACCATTACCGTTAATAATAACTGGAGTAAAACCTACATCAAGGACATATCGGTCAATTATATAATGTAATCCTTTACCGGCTTTATTAGTCCAGTGTATAAATGGTGCTGTGGGATAGTTGATTGCATTTTCTCTCCAGTTGTATTTACGAAATCCATTTTGTATGTCTTCAACTGTGATATCGTAAGTTTGGTCTGCCTTTAAATTGATATTTATTTGTGAACTATTACTATATGTATTGATGCTTTTGAGGACTTGTTTAAATTGGCTGCTGTCATTACACCAGTATGTGGTGGTTGTTTCTATATCGTTATTGTTTATTATGCTTGAATTTACCACACTAAATGATGCTTTTTCATAAAAATAACTTTTTTTTATCATGTTTTCTGGAGGATAAGTGTTGGAAAATATGACAGTTAAACTGTTATCTCTTCCCAGTAGGTTGTCCTTTTCGCTACAGAATTTACAGTCAATAAATGTATTTTTGGAATTAGGTTGCGCATCTAAAACACCACCCGCAGCTGTATAAACACCATATTTAGCAGAATTGTCTTTAAAAGTACAATTTTTAAATGATACTGTGTTATAATTATTCACTACTCCACCTAAAAAGTCAGGGAATGAAAATTTAGATGCAATGTTGTCTTTAAAAGTAGAATCTATGCATATTAGATTACCATTGTTAACAAAGCAGTGATTAAAATTGGTTATTGTAGTGTTTTTTATAATCACATTGGAGTTATATCCGATGTACATGAAATTGTTTTCGTTATTGCTTTTTATTTTTGCACCGTTACCGTTTATTATTAATTGGCCAAAATTGTGGTATGTTGAATAACTGAATTCACGGTCGTTCCATACTTTAAGGCGTGATAAATCATAAGTTGTGTGGGATAATAAATTTAAGATTGCTATATCATAAACCTGAGTTTTAATAAGATTTAAAAATACTTCCATTCCTTTTTGTGATACTGTTGCGTTAATTACATGGTATGAATTCCCGTTCCAATCAATAATCTGATAAATACTGTGATTTAAATTGGGTTCATTTTCTTTACCATCCCAGTTGGGTTCATTTCCTGGTTCATATGCATGATATCCGTCATCACATAATATGAAATGTTTGTCATTCCATTTTTTTAATCGTGAACCGGAACTTAGGGCATTATTGTAGTAATTTAGATTATTTATAACTGTTATGTGTTCACAGGATCCTGTGTAATCGTTATTGTTGAGGATTTTTCCATAAATATTAAAATTACCTTCATTATGTATATTATTATCTAAATTAAAGCCGGCAAGTCCTTCGTTGTTAGTGGTATAGTTGCCGATGTATTTGTTGTTTACATAAAATTCAACGTCAATATTTTCTACAGAATTGTTTTTCTTATCTACAATTTTAACAAAATAGGAATCACCACTATTGTATATTTTTTTACCTTCAAAAACAATATGATAATTCCCATCTTTATTACAGTCCATCTTTGGGTCAATCCAGGTATCATTACTGAAAATTCCCGCCATATTGTCTGATGAAACTATATCATTACTATTTTGCAATGATGATAGTTCATAATTATAATCTGTATTATTAATTACTGTGTTTACTTGCGTATTATTATTTTGTATTGGCTCATCTGCTGCACTAACAGCACCACAAGCAACAATAAGAAAAATGATACTAATAACCATTATCAAAAATTTCATAAATAAAATACTCCCATTTTAAAAAAATAAATTTTATATTATATGCATATTTATTTTAGATTAAAATTTAATATAAATATTTCCGCATGCAAGCACTTGCATGCAAAGTAAATTCAAAAAAAACTCTGTTAAATCATA
>NZ_JAZRJY010000065.1:0-2376 GCF_045646045.1 Methanobrevibacter sp.
GGCCAGATTAAAACATTAAAAGACAGCAACGAAAAGATAAGGGCACTTACTTTTTTAGGAGACAAGTTTTTTCCAACACATGATGAAACAGTTGAGGAAGTCTCCCGATTATTGGATAAAACTGAAGTATTCGAGATTACAATTGAACATATGACCGGAAAAATAGTTAAAGAAAAGTAAATTGCAGGCAATGTTTTGCAATATCTAAAACTTTTTAACTTTATTGTGCAAGAATTCTCCAGCTTCTTTAAGCTGGAGATGAATTGCACATTTTAGTAAGTTAGTGAATATTTTTTTTATGTGGTGGGGGAGCGATTACTTTTCAAATGCTCTCGGACAAATGCCATATATATAGTAATTATAATGTTATTAATATAGAAAGATGGGGGAAAAACTTCAAATGTTTTCGTTTTTTTCCTTTTCTTTTTTTAGTCATTTAATGGTGTATTTAGGATATTTATTAATGGAATGATGTTAAAAATGTGTGATAAAACTTTTATTTTAACTGATAAGGTTAAATTTGTTCCTGATGAAGAGATGAAAAAGAAATTATGGTTTAATATAAATACCAGTGCTTTTGTGTACAATAAAACATTGGAGTATAGTATTTACCGAGAAAATCTAGTCAAAGAATTTGGAATAGGCAACAAAGTTAAAGTAAACCGCACATACACACAAAAAATAATTAAAACATTAATAAAACAGTATCCTTTTCTAAAAGATGCTGATTCTACCTGCCTTCAAGCATCCACTGATAGACTAATAAATACCTATAACGGTTATTATGACCGCAGAACAGGTGTTCCTAAATTCAAAAAACGTAAAAAAAATCCAGTAAACTCAATTACCCTGCGAAACAACTTCTATGATACAAAAAAAGGTAGAGTAGGAACTATTAGATGGTTGTCTGAAAATGAATTGCGCATAAATAAGCTGGGAACAATAACAGTCAAGTATAGAAGACACATCAATGGTCAAATCAAGGAAGCTACATTAAAATACGAAAACGGGTGCTGGTATGTGTGTATAGTATACGAATTAGATGAAAATAGACATAGTGAATTTTCCCATGGAGGATTATATGTCGGAATAGATGTTGGACTAACTGACTTTTTAACATTTTCCAATGGAAAGGTGATAGCCAAACCTGACCTGAAGAAAATAAACGGAAGAATACAGTATTACCAGCAAAAACTCGACAAACAAAAAGAAGGCGGATCCAACTGGAAAAAAACACTAATAAAACTCCACAAATGGATAAGAAAGAAAAACAATGTAGTAAACGACTATTATCACAAAATATCCTATAATATAGTCAAACACTGCCAATTCATAGCCATGGAAACACTCAACATTCGAGGAATGCTTAAAAGCAACTTAAGCCGAAGCATTCATGAAATCGGATGGGGAAAACTCATAGAAATGATAAAATACAAAGCAGAGTTATATGGTCGTGAATTCGTACAAATCAGTCGATGGTTTCCATCGAGCAAAAAATGCCATGTTTGTGGAAAAATCAATCACGACTTAGGTCGTGAAGAAAGAGAATGGGAATGTCCTCATTGCCATGCAGTACATCAAAGAGATGTAAATGCTGCAAAAAACATTTTAGACGAAGGTCTACGCGCCACTGGTTCAATGGTGCTATGCTTAGTAGATTTCATACCTAACGGAGAAAACAAATTCATTTATAAATATGAATGGAAATGTTTTGTCGATACAGTAGGTATGGCCTAAGAATCTCCGGCTTCTACAAGCCGGAGAGGTTCAAAAATGTCAATAGCTGCAAATACCATTTGGTTCATGTTATAATTTCAAATTTATATATTATTGTATAGATAAATATAATTATTAAATTATATTATAAAATATTCATTATAAATGGACATAATGTAAAATCGATGTGATATTAATAATGGGAGCTAATTTATGGAAATTAAAAAGATATGCATCCTATTTCTTCTTTTGATAATTTCAATGGGTGCGGCTGCGGCAACTGAAGAGAACAGCGAGATTATGAAAATCAGTGATGATAGTAAAGTTATAGGGGATAATGGAATCACTTATACGTTTAAAAATTTAACTGATGATGTTGAAACATCAGGAGATTCATTCGACATTCAGCATGACTATACCTTCAACAACGAAACTGATGAAGGATATGTTGTCATTTCGAAAAACAATTTCGTGATAAATGGAAACAATCATATTATAGATGGAAATAAGCAATCCGGGATATTTAACATTACTGGAAACAATGTAACCATAAACAATTTGGTTTTAAGCAATGGTAAGTCTGCTGTAGGTGGAATAATAGACTCTACTGGAGAAGTAACATTGAATAATGTCACATTCCTCCTGAACAACGTTACCTTC
>NZ_JAZRJY010000066.1:0-2121 GCF_045646045.1 Methanobrevibacter sp.
AGGTGCAGGACTCATCATCTCAAGCCAAACTGGATACATGATGAATTTGCCTCCTGAAGTCGAACAGCAAATTGCATTGGCATCAACTGATGAGTTAAAGGATTTGGATTTCATTAAAAATGATGCAATGGTCAATTCAGGCGTGGCATACGTAGTTGCAAAAAGAGCAAACCACCTAAAGGTCAGAACTGCCGCAGCAACCACTTGGGCAGACAGGGGTGCGAGAATAAACTCAATTTCACCGGGAATCATTGTAACTCCACTAGCCTATGACGAATTCGAATCAGCAGGTGATGCTTATCAGGAAATGATTAATTCATCCCCCGCAAAAAGAGTAGGAACATCAGAAGAGATTGCAAGAGCTGCAGAATTCCTATTAAGAGATGACTCGTCATTCATCACAGGAATTGATCTCTTGGTTGATGGAGGAGTAATAGCATCAATAGCCAGTGGAAGATACTCCCTGGAATTACAATAGAAGGTGTTGTTTTTGAAATATTCAAACAAAGAGGATTTTGAAAAGGCAAATATTTTTGGCATGGGCAATCCAAACGATGCATTTGCACAATATTTTATTGGAAACTCATACCTAAATCCTTTAAATGAATTTGGAGAATCTACAGTATTTGTTGCTAATGTCACTTTTGAACCAGGATGCAGAAACAATTGGCACATTCACCAGGCAAGCAATGGAGGAGGCCAAATTTTGATTTGCACAGCAGGTGAAGGATGGTATCAGGAAGAAGGCAAAGATGCCGAGAGCCTTGTTCCAGGCACTGTAATTACAATTCCGGCTAATGTAAAACATTGGCATGGTGCAAAAGTAGATTCATGGTTTTCACACATTGCTGTTGAAGTTCCTCACGATGATGCAAGCAATGAATGATTAGAAGAAGTAGATGATGAACACTATATGAATTTAATCGATTAAGATTAGACATAACTATTGAACCATCACCAACAACAAATCTCAAATATGCGAACAATTCGTATAAAACTTATAAAAAAGTTCCGATACTTATAGATTTCAAGCAATAAAACTCTGATAGAGAATTCATTTTCTAAATAATTATAAAATCAGGCTGTTACGATGTAATGAATAATGTTATGCTGTAACCAGTTCAGATTCAATAGCAGGAATACCATTTAGATTAGTTGTGATTCTATTCATTCCAAAAGTTTGTGTTTTATTATGGACAGGAACAACTAATGTGACTTTTAAATTTATAGACTCTTCAGTGATTATTGATTGAATAGTAATTTTAGTTAAATTATTAAAATGACTTTTATCCAGATTGAATATTTTAGATGCATTTAAAAATTCAAATGCAACAGGTTTACCATCTTTATCAATATCTAGAATCACATCATTGTCTAATTCAAGTGAAACTTCATATTCATAATCATCAACACAATATATGAATAATGAATCCTCTTGAGGGTCATAATCATATATTACTTTGTTGTTCATTTTCTCACCCTTTGATTTCTATAAGTTTCCATAACAGTTACAAATTTCACATCTTTACTATCATTTATACCTATCACTAATGATATATCTTTTGTAGGTCTCTGATTGTGTTCAAAATATAATCTAAATTTATTGTAATCTTGCTTGATAATCCCCATTAATGGATTGTGTAAGAATGTTTCAAAGATTAAGTCAAAATCTCCAATCCGTTGAATATTCCTAACATCAAAATGTTTAGTATCAGGCATGAACGATTGATCACATGAATTAATTATTTCAATTGCCTCTTCAATAGAATAATCTCTCATTTTTAAAACCTTTATTTTATATTTTAAAAAATTTAATTTAATATTATTTTAAATTACGAATTTTATAAGATTTTTGTTTTAAATGAATACAATATTATAAAGTTAAAGCAATTTTACAAAAGTAGAGCAATTTTTATAAAAGAAATTTTTAAAAATAAAGAATAATATTGGAAACATAAAACCCAACTTAAACTAATGAACCAATGCCAAAAAATAATTAACCTATAAAAACAAATAGAATTTCAATGTATTATCTAATCAAAAATAACCTTGAACAAACAGATAAATCTGCAATCACAAACCCTCAAAACCAGTTTGTAGCCATCTTATCTTACGATGAGT
>NZ_JAZRJY010000067.1:0-12759 GCF_045646045.1 Methanobrevibacter sp.
ATCATAATTGGTTGCTAAAGGAACTCTATAATCACTAGTATCATTAGTACTATTCGCATAATTATCATTACCATTATAAACCGCTGTAATATTATAATGACCCGGAGCTAAAACACCCAAATCAACAGTCACACTAGATCCAACAAACTCATCAGAAGTAACATTCTTAACAAAACCAGATTCATCCTCAACAGTAATAGTAACATTACCACTTACATAAACCAAATTACCATCCTTATCAGTAATATTAACAGTAACACTGGTTACATTATTAGTTAAATCAGTAACAATATCATCAATCACAGCTTTAGTATCAACTTTATTAACAGTCAAAGTGGCAGTATTTGAAGTTGATCCAACATATTGATTATCACCTTTAAATGTAGCATTAATGGTGTAAGTATCTGCAGCCAAATTAGCTAAAGTCAAAGTACCGTTACCGTCAATAATAGCAACAGTGTGGTTTTCACCATTTACACTAACAACAGCACTGCCGTTTAACTTCTTATCAATAGTTATATTAACAACAGCAACCTGACCAACATTAATTGTAGCATTAACAGCAACAACGATAGATGTTGGAACTTTATCAATTGCTAACTGTTTAACATCAGAAGCACTTGCAGTATAGTTTTCATCTCCTTTAAACTCAGCTTTAATATTATAAACATTATTAGTTAAACCGGATACAACATAAGATCCGTTACCATTGGTTACAGCAACAGCATAATTATTGTCTCCAACACTTAAAATCACAGTTCCATTGATTTCCTGACCCATTGTGACATTAATCAATACATCATCACCAACAGACTTAGGAGTAGTAAAGTCAACATCAATTGTAGATGCAGCACGAGGAATAACAAATGTATCAGAAGTGGAATTAGCAGAATAAATGCCATCACCAGGATAAGTTGCAGTCACTGTATGCAATCCGCCAGTCAAATTATTCAATGTTAAAGTAGCAACACCCTGAGCATCAGGTTTTCTGGAGTAATCCTTACCGTCAACAGTAATAGTAACATTTTCAGTTACACTACTAGGAAGAGTTACAGTAAATGTAGTGTCCTCGCCGTAGGTCTTATTATCAACATCCAATACAATATTACAGTTTGGTGAAGGGCTGACCGTAAACATGTTGGAGTTATTGTTTTTAACTTCATATTTGTCATCACCAAGATAGGTCACGTTAACCTCATGCTGTCCCACAGTTAATCCCGGAACAACAACAGTAGCAACACCATTAACAACACTAACAGGAACTTTTACATCACCATCAACTTTTACAACCAGATTATCCTTATTAATATCCGCAGGTAAAGTAACAGTGATTGTTTCATCATCACCAAAGACAATGTTTTCAGTAGTTACATTAAGTGGATAATCTGCAATCTTACTGACCGTTAATGTAGTGTTATTAGTGGAATATAAGAATTTAGAATCACCATCAAATGTTACGTTCACATCATAAGTTCCATAAGCCAAATCAGATACATTGAAAGTTCCAACTCCATTTACAACAGCAACATAATAAGTTTCTTCACCAACTTTCAGTCTAACTATAGCATTGACAGAAGGCTGCATGTTAATTGTTATGACTGCATTTTCACCGACTTTAGGTTCATTAGCTGAAACTTGAATGCTTGTAGGTATCTTATCAACTGTTAAAGTCAATGTATTTGAAGTGTTTCCGAGGTATTTGGAATCACCTGCATAAGTTGCATTAATAATGTAGATGTCATTTTCCAAATCATATAAAGTTAAGTTACCTTTACCATTGACAATACCGACAGTATAATTATGATTATTTACTTTAACGGTTACAGTTGTGTCTATAGTTTGGTTTAAAACAACACGAATAACTGCATTATCACCAACAGAAATCACATCATCATCCAATTTAATAGTTAAATTAGTAGGTATTTTGTTTACTTCCAATGTTTGAGGTTCAGAACTATTTCCTGCATATCTATCATTGCCTGCAAATGTAGCAGTAATGGTATAAGTGTCATTTGCCAGGTTTGAAGCAATGTACTCACCGGTACCTCCTAAAATAGCAACATCATGATTCTCCCCATTAATCGTTAATTTAACTGTCGTGTCAATTGATGCATTTAATTTGACAGTAATCACTGCATCGCTGCCGACAAATATTGGAGAATCGAAAGTTACAGTAACATTAGTAGGAATACCGTTGACCGTCAATGTCATTGGAGTGGATTTATTGCCGTTAAATTTATCATTGCTTATGAATGTAGCAACAACAGTTAAAGGACTATTATCCACTGGAGTGTAATCATAAGTAATGTAATCAGCATCTGAAACAGCTACAGTATGGTTTACTCCGTTAACTGTAAATACAACATCACCAGTAACAGTTTCATTTAATTTGGCAGTTAAAGTAACCGGACTGCCAACCTGAATTTTATCAGTGACTTCATCCAATGAGACAGTCAAATTCTTTTTAATAACATTGAATGATTTGAAAGCATGTGCATTAGTGTAGTTTTGATCGCCGTCATATAGTGCAATCACTTCATAATTTCCAACATTCAAATCAGGAACTGAGATTGATTCACCGCTATTTACTTCATACTCCTGATGATTTACAATAAGAGTAATTTTACCTGTTGCATTTTCAGGCAATGTAGCATTAATTATAGCATTACTTCCTACAACAATATCAGATGCATTGATAGTGATTGTCGGAGCAGCTCTGTTAACGTTGAATGTAGTACTTGTAGTGTTTGCATGATAATAGCCGTCTCCGCTGTAAACTGCATTAACTGTATATGGTCCTGCAGCAAAAATATCCGGAATGATGAAATACTTTGGATTTACTTGAAAATTTTCAGTAGTATAGTTTTTATCACCAATATAGAAAGTAATATTACCCGCAACATCAGAAGGCAAATCAATAGTGATGTTTACTTTATTGCCATAATCAACATCTTCAGCATCAATAGTAAATGGAATTGCATGTCTAAGAGTGATATGACCATCATTATAAGTTACATCATCTAAAGCATCATATACTGATTTAATTATGGCATTAGAGGTTACACTGAAAAGAGAATCATCAAAAGTATATTCTGCCCACCAAATTCCATCATCACTTAAAGTAGCCTCAACAGTATCAATATATACGTTTCCATTATAAATATCGAAAGTCATTGTACCGTTTAAAAGATCATGCTTAAGATTGGAAACTGCAGTGATATTTACCGGTTGATTCAATATGCCAGTTTTATCCTGTACGGTAACATAATATGGTATATCTTCAACTACAGCAAATGTGGATGAATTATAACCCGGCAGATATATATCGTCACCTTCATAATAAATCTCCACAAGATAAATTCCTTCAGGCAAATTCTCTAAAACTAATTCACCATCCTCTCCATCATATTTAACACCATTTACATAAACTGGATTATCTGCAAACCAATCATCATTAATGGTATACCAAATCTCTTCATCCTCACCAACTCTTATATTATAAATTTTATCAATAGTAATAGTAGAATTTAATTGCTTTAACTCAAATGAAGTATTATCACTTGAAGGAAGATAATTTGTATCACCATTATAATATGCCGTGATATTATATTTACCTAAACTTAAACCTGACAAATCAAATTCAAAGAGTACACCATGTCCCCACTCCTTCGATTTAACAGGAGCATCACCTTCTTTAACAACCCCACTTTCATTGGTAACAGTAAATGTTACATATCCTGAAGGGTAAGGCGGAGTATCAAGAGGATTAACATATGCTTTAGCGGTAGTGCCCTCAATTTCTAAATCAGTTGTAGTATTTAGCAAAGCAAACTCAATTGTTTGGGTGATGCTTGTATAATATGAATCATCAGGGTGAGTTGCAGAAATTAAATAATGTCCAGCAGCAGTTATTTCTAAAGAAACATCCCCATTAATATCAGTTACTAGATTCTTTTGCTCAACAGCACCATCATGATTAATAGTTACTGTAAGATTTTGACCATATTCATTAATGGAACGGAAAACAGAAGAAGTATCAGTGTTATTAACTCCATTAACTCCCCAATAAGTAACATTATCAAAATCAATGCCAGAATTGGAATAAATAGCATTTAAAAAATTGTCTCCACCAGTGAAAGTAATTTTAACTATGTTTCTTATATCATGATTAATAATTAAACCTGTTGACCTTGCCTTATTGTTCAATAAATTAGAATTTTTAACAGATTTGGCTTGTGGACTAGCTGCTGAATTGAAATAAATAGCAGACCCACTTCTAGCATAATTATCTTTAAAATTAGATTTATCTACACTACCAACAGTATTGAAGTAGACAGCACCACCAAAAGTTGATGCTTTATTATCAGTGAAATTAGAATAATTCACACTACCTTCTGCGTCAAAGTAGACAGCACCACCAGAACTTGATGCACTATTATTATTGAAATTAGAATAATTCACACTACCTTCCTCATCAAAGTAGACAGCACCACCACCAATAGAACCCAATACCTTATTATTAGTAAAATTAGAATAATCCACACTACCAGTATTCTTAAAGAAGACAGCACTAGCCAAATTACCTGCACTATTATTATTGAAATTAGAATTTTTTACACTACCCGTAGCACCGAAATAAACAGCACCACCATTATCTCTAATTACAGAACAATTAGTAAAACTAGAATTTTCTACACTACCTTCCTCTTTAAAGTAGACAGCACCACCAAGATTATATGTACTACTATTAGTGAAATTAGAATTTTTCACATCACCTGATCCCATATAAATAGTTCCACCATACATATTAATACCCTTTGTAACACTATCAACAAAATTACAATTATCTACAGTGGTTTCTTTAGCAAAATAGACAGTACCACCAAAACCTGATGAGCTACTATTAGTGAAATTAGAATTTTTCACTTCACCATTACCTGCACCAAAAACACTACCTCCTCTACCATTTTTAGAACTAATATTCTCAAAATTACAATTATTTACACTACTGAAAAGACCTGCGTTAGTAAATTGAATAGCCCCTCCATCACCAGTAGCATAAATATCTGTAAAACTACAATTAATTACATTTCCACTTTCCTGATGAATAGCACCACCAGAAGATCCATGAATATTTGTGAAACTACAATTAACTACATCACCGAAAGATGTACCAATAGCACCACCAGCACCAGAAGCATAGACATTATTAAAATTGGAATTATAAACATTACAACCAGAACCTGAAATAGCACCACTATTAGCATTATATGCATAGTTACCTGTAAAATTACAATTATCAACAGTACCTGAAGAAAGTGTAACAGCACCAGTAGTTCCTGCATGATCATTATTAAAATTACAATTGGTAATATTACCAGAAGTTATCCCAACAGCTCCTGCATAATTAGCAACATTATCCGTGAAATTAGAATTATTCACAGTACCTGTTCCAATACGAACTGCTCCGTCAGTTCCAGATAAAGCCTCATTATTAACAAAAATAGAATTGGACACTTCACCTTTTCCCACATATATTGCACCACCATCTTTAGAAGCTGAGTTATATGTGAAATTACAATCATCAACAATACAGTAAGTAGAAGAGTAGATAGCACCACCACCACCATTCTCAGTTTCATTCGCCCTATTATTAACAAAATTAGAATTAGTTACAATAAGATTATCAGGTTTATCCTGGCTATATATATCATAAATAGCTCCCCCGTTGGAAGAAGCAGAATTATCAGTGAAATTACAATTAACTACATTAGACCCACCAACAAAGTAAAGGGCACCTCCACCATGTGTAGTATCAAAAAATGTATTATTCTTAAAATTAGAATTGGTTACATTTATAGAGGATTTAGCGTTTATAGCACCACCACCAGTACCGCTAAGACCATAATTATCCGTAAAATTACAATAATCAATAGAACCTGTAGTTGTAGATTCAAAGAAAATAGCACCCCCACCAGCATTGGAACCAGAGCCAGTAATTTCAGACATATAATTTTTTTCAAATTTAGAATTTTTTACATTAACATTAGCTGAATTAAGAATATATATAGCACCACCACCATTTCCATTAAGAGCACGATTACCAATGAAAATACAATTAGTCACATTAGCAGAGGCATTAAACTGAATGGCACCACCACCAGTTATCCCAGTAGTTGCCTTATTAATAGCTGAATTATTGATGAATTTAGAATTAGTCACATTACCAGCACGTTTAAAGTAAACAGCACCGGCACCACCAGTTTTTGCAGTGTTATTAATGAAATTACAATAATTCACACTACCCGGATCTGAAAAGTATACAGCACCATTTCCCATTTCTGCAGAATTATTAATGAAATTACTGTTTTCTAACTTACCAGTATATTTAAAGTAAACTGCACCAGCATATCCGCTTACAGAGTTATTAGTAAAATTACAGTCTGTTACAGTACCATCACCATAAAAGTAAACAGCACCACCATCACCATTAGTAACATTATTACCAATAAAATTAGAACCAGTCACACTACCTGCACCAGCAAAGTAAACAGCACCTCCATTAACTGGAAGACTACCTCCAGCTGTATTATTAATGAAATTACTATCAGTAACCGTACCGATTCCATTAAAGTAAACAGCACCAGCATTATTACCTGATGCAGTATTACGAGTGAAATTACAGTTTGTCACGCTACCTTCACCGGTAAAGTAAACAGCACCAGCAGCACCGCTTCCCGCAGTGTTATCAACAAAAGTACAATCTTCTAAAGTACCTCCGAGGTAAAAAAGAATTACAGGGCCTTCTTCCATAAAGTTTGCATTTTTAAAAGTTATATTTTTAAAAATTACATTATCAGTATTTACTTTAAATAGTCTAAAATATGCACCATCCATATCAATAACAGCGCCTTGACCATCAATAGTTCCCGGTTGAGTAATCGTAATAAAACTATTTCCAGCAGCACTACTGCCATCATAAGTATAAATCTTTCCGCCTAAATTTTTATCTCCACCGTCTCCAATCTCAGCAGCCAAATCAGCAAATGTAGCTGGTTGGCCTGCACTTAATATTTCTTGAGTATTATCTATAGCGACTATTTCGTCATTATTAACTGCGGATAACACCTGGGTTTCATTATTGGCATTATCCTCCATAGCACTGGCTGTGCCCATAAAAATAAGTAAAGTTAATAATATTAAAATAGCCAGAATTGGTTTATTTACCTTAATATTACCATCCCCATATTTAAAAAAGTTTAACAAGTACTTGTACATATTCAAATGCAATTATAAAAACAGATTATCCCCAATCATTCATTATAATAGCATAAAATCATATAATTAAATAATATTCATGATTTCCCCAAATACATGAATAATAACTTAAAAATATAATTATATGAAAATATTTTTATAAAAGTTAATATAAAAAGTTATCGTTCAATTTTTTTAAAAAAAAAAGTTAACCATGCCTAAAAAAAAAGAAATTTTTTAAATAAAACAAAAACATAACAAAAAAATAAATATCGAAATGAATTATTTTTAGACTAAAATTTAGCGGATGTTTCTATTTTTCATCACCAAAATGCTGTACAGACTAGAATTCTGCATTTTCATGTTTTAAAAGAAATATTTTTTTATCCAGGCCACCTGCATAACCTGTTAAGGCTCCATCTGATGCAATTACCCTGTGGCATGGAATAATTATAGAAATAGGATTATGTCCAACTGCACCGCCAACAGCCTGGGCAGACATCTTTTCAATCCCTCTATTTTCAGCAATTTTAGATGCAATATCTTTATATGAAGAAGTTTCACCATAAGGAATCTCGCAAAGAATCTTCCATACCTCACATCGAAAAGCACTTCCTTGAGGTGCAAGATTCAATTCATCAATAGATGGTTTTTCACCATTAAAATAGCTGTCCAGCCATTTTTCTGTTTTAATCAATATCTTATCTTTCCTTTCGATTAAATCATCGGAAATATTGGCCAGATAATATTTTTGTCCTTCAAACCATACTCCAATTAAGCTGTTATTATCAGAGGCCAGTAAAATATCTCCCAATGGTGATTTGTAGTGTGTTATATTTATCATTTTAAAAAAAAATAAAGAAAAGATGGCTTAATAACCATCTACTAAAACTTTTAACTCACCGGTTACAATATCGATTATAAGACCGTGTACCGGAACGTCAGGAATCAACGGGTGGTTTTTGATTTTTTCTACAACATCAATGACGTTTTGTTCTTCGGATTCAAATCCACCAATCCATTGAGCCAAATCATATTTGGCTATGTCTTCTTCTTTAATTCCTCTTGCAATCATTTTTTCTTTTAAAGCTTCAGCATCAGCTCCGGCCATACCACATTCTGTGTGTCCGACAACCATTATTTCTTCAGCTCCAAGATTGTATAATGCTGCAGCGATTGATCTTATTGCATCTTCACCGACGATTGAGTTACCTGCATTTCTGACGATTTTTGCATCTCCTCTTTTTAAACCTAGTGCAGGTTCGAAAAAGTCGATTAATCTACAGTCCATACAGGTTAAAATAGCTAATTTCTTAGCTGCATGGTGAGACATCTCTGTGCCTTCAAAATTTTCAACAAATTCCTTATTGTCTTTTAATACATTTTCCAAAATAGTCATTTTAAATACCCCTTGACATTGCAGTAATACCTGTTCTTGTAATCTTTCTGATTCCAAAAGGCTCTAATAAAGATATAAATGCATTGATTTTATCCCCATCCCCAGTTATTTCAACAATCAGTGCTTCTTCACTTACGTCAATAATTTGTGCTCTGAAAATATTGGAATATTGCAATATTTCAGACCTTTCTATTTCACTAGCTGTACTAACTTTTATGAGACATAATTCTCTTTTAACTGCATTTTTAGTAATATCTTTAATCTTGATAACATCAACTAATTTATTTAGCTGCTTTGTAACCTGTTCCAATATCTTTTCATCGGCTTTTACAGTAATTACCATTCTTGCAAGACCTTCTGTTTCAGATTTGCCTACTGTAATACCTTCAATATTGAAATCTCTTCTTGTGAATAATCCGGCTATCTTCTGTAAAACTCCCGGCCTATTTTCAACAAGTGTACTTATAATATGATATCCTTCCTCCATTTAAATCACATCCTTTTCAAGCTTATATTCACCAATCATTTCGTTGATACCTGCTCCCGGAGGAAGCATTGGAAGTGATTCTTCAGAATCTATGACAATATCTATCAATATAGCTTCATTATCTTTTATTGCGGTTTTTAATACATCTTTGGTTTCGCCCGGTTTTTCTACTCTTACAGCATTAATGCCGAAACTTTCAGCTAACTTAACAAAGTCAGGACTATCTTTAAATTCTGTTTCGGAATGTCTTTCATTGTACAATAAGCTTTGCCATTGATATACCATTCCCAAAGTTCTGTTTTCAAGCACTACTGCAATAACAGGCAAATCATAATCATAAACGGTAGCCAATTCCTGACACACCATTAAAAATCCGCCGTCTCCATTAAGAGAAACAACAGGATCTTGTGGACATGCAACTTTAGCACCAATAGCTGATGGGAAACCGAATCCCATTGTTCCAAGTCCTCCTGAAGAGATGAACTTGCGTGGCTTTTGAGTGTCATAAAAATGAGCCGCCCACATCTGGTTTTGGCCAACATCTGTTGTCAGTATGGAATCAGGAGTTAAAACTTCACTGATTTCCTTAATTACAGATTGAGGTTTAAGTGGAACATCATCATATGTAACTCTAGGAAGTAAATCAATTTTTCTTTGTTTGATTTTATCTGTCCATGCATTAACATCACTAGAAGCCTTATATCCTTTGAATAATTTATTTAATGACTTTAAAACACACTTAGCATCACCGACAATCGGCAAATCTACATCAACATTTTTGCCTATTTCAGCCGGATCTATATCAATATGGATAATCTTGCTGTCGGGAACGAAACTGTCCAGTCTTCCGGTTGTTCTGTCAGAAAATCTTATACCTATAGCAATCAATAAATCACATTCATTAACAGAATCATTGGAAACTTTTCTTCCATGCATTCCAAGCATTCCCAATGCCAATTCGTCCTTTTCATTGATAGCTCCCTTACCTAAAAGTGAAGTCATGACAGGAGCATTGATTAAATGTACAAACTCATTGAATTCACTGCAGGCATCGGCCAAAATAACACCGTCACCGGCAAGCACCAAAGGCCTTTTAGCCTGCTTAATTAACTCACAGGCTTTTTTAATTTGTCTAGGATTGCCCTTTAATGTAGGACTATATCCAGGAATCTGAATTAGATTATCATCAAAACTTGTTAATTCCCCTTCCTGTACTTCTTTTGGAACATCAATTAATACAGGTCCCGGTCTTCCACTGGCAGCTAAATCAAAACTGGTTTTTATGATAGAAGGTATTAAATTAGGGTCTTTTGGCTGAAAACTATGCTTGACAATAGGCATAGTGATACCAATAATATCTGCTTCCTGAAATGCATCATTTCCGATTAAATGAGTTGGAACCTGTCCTGTTATAGCTACAATAGGAGAAGAGTCCATATAAGAAGTAGCAATACCTGTAACCAAGTTAGTTGCACCCGGTCCGGAAGTGGCCAGGCACACTCCCACCTTACCTGAAGCCCTTGCAAATCCGTCAGCTGCATGAGCTGCTGCTTGTTCGTGTCTAACTAGGATATGGTCGATATCCGCATCATATAACATATCATAGAAAGGTATGGTTTGTCCTCCAGGATAACCGAATATTGTTTCTACTCCCATTTTTTTAAGGGATTCAATTATTGCTTCTCCGCCTCTCATTTCTAAAACCTTTATTAAATCTTTTATTATGAATTAATTTTTGTGTAGTGGAATATATAAAATTAGTCATTAGATATTGAAAAAAATTAATATAGTATAAAACAATAAATTAAACACAAATAAGCTACCTTAGATTATCATGAAATATTCAAAAATATTATGCCACAGAATACCTGAAAGAAGCTTTCATTATAAGAACCATCAGTTTCCAGTTTGTGCAAGATGTACAGGCTTTTATACAGGTTTAATAGTATTTTTAATATATAATTACTTCTATCCGGTCAATTATACATTAAACTTATTCATAATATCAATTATATTGCTTATTCCTGCAGGCATCGACGGTTTTACTCAGCTTTTGGGATATCGCGAAAGCAATAATAATCTAAGATTTGTTACCGGATTTATTGGTGGAATCGGATTAATAATTTTCATGAAAATAGCTGTAGAAATATTTTATTATTTAATGGGAGTATACTTATGAGTTTTTGTCCAGAATGCGGTGAAGAAAATCCTGAAGGAAGTAAATTCTGTAGAAGATGCGGTATTAATTTGGTCCATGAAACACCAGACCCCGAACCTAAAGAACAAACAACAGCTAAAAAAGTTACCGTAGAGGACGACAGAGGACCGATTAATCCAAGACCCGTCAATACATCAAGTACAGTCAATAATAATACAAATGATGATAATGATAAATGGTGCTGGTGTTGCGTTTGTATAGTCTTTTTATTTATAGTGTTTGCCATTCTTGGCCATTAATCCTTTAAATAATGATAAAGAATAGCTTTTTGTGCATGAAGCCTGTTTTCAGCCTGATCATAAATAACTGACTGATTTCCGTCAATCACATCAGCTGAAACTTCCTGGTCTCTGACTGCAGGCAGACAATGCATAAAAATAGCACCTTCATTAGCAATATCCATTAACTGCTGATTGACCTGATAAGGTGCAAGATCTTTTTCTCTTTGTGCTTTTTCAGCTTCATCACCCATACTTACCCATACATCAGTGTAAACAACATCCACATTATTAAGGGCAACATTAATATCATCAGAAACGGTTATTTCAGTATTGTTTTCATTTGCATATTCATTGGCGATTTTTAAAATATCTTCATTAGGTTCATAACCTTTAGGACAGGCAACAGACATGTCCATTCCTAAAAGAGGAGCAATCAATAAAAGGGAATTACATACGTTGTTTCCGTCACCGACAAAACAGATTTTCTTATTTTCAAAGGACCCGAAATATTCTCTAATAGTTAACATATCAGCCAATGCCTGACAAGGGTGTTCCTGATTTGTCAGTCCGCTGATAACAGGCACTTCAGAATATTTGGCTAATTCAACTACATCGCGATGTTCAATAGCTCTAATCATTATTCCATCAACAAAACGGCTTAATACCTTAGCAGTATCTGAAATAGGTTCACCTCTACCCATCTGCAAGTCATTTGATGATAAAAATATTCCTCTTCCGCCAAGCTGATACATTCCAACATCAAAGGAAACTCTGGTACGTGTAGAGGACTTTTGGAAAATCATAGCTAAAGTTTTACCTTCCAAAGGCTTATCTTCCACTTCGCCTGCTTTAATCTTAATAGCCAAATCAATAATATATGAGACTTCCTCTTTAATATCACAAATAGATAATAAACTATCCATTATATCCCCTCTAATAAAATAAAATATTTGTTATTTATATATATTAAATATTATGATTTTTTCATTCTAAACTTAATTAGATGAAATGTATATTGAAAATTATTTAAAAAAAAGAGTCTGTAAAATTTTATAGGCTTTTTAAAATTTAATTTTTTTACACTTGAAGTTTTACTTCGATGAAATTCATTCCAATTTTTCTTTAATTTTAATATAAATTGATAAAAAATAGTAAATTACTTAAATAAGTGAGGACA
>NZ_JAZRJY010000068.1:0-9398 GCF_045646045.1 Methanobrevibacter sp.
CTTTTTAACGCTTACCTTTTCAGGCTTCCTTAAGATATTCAATCCCCAAAAGGTGAAAAACATGGTAACGTTTCTTCCCATTGAAGCAGCACCATTGGCAATTATAAAAGCAGCTATCGTTTTATCCAAATCGCCACTGAATACCACAAAGGTTTTGTCATTGTCTTTTGGAATTTCTGGAACGCTTTGCTTTACAATCGATGCTTTTATAATCCCATCCTTAATTTCCAAGGATTCCAAATTGTTTCCAGTTCGATCACACCAAATCTTAACATCAGATGCAAATGCATCCTCATCAGATTCGACATGTATCTTTTGACCAGTCTCAATTTCGTTAATGGTATCTGCAATCTGGATTATTGGACCCGGACACATTTGACCTTTGACGTCGAGTTCGATTGCATCAAGATTATTGATATATTCCTGATATTGCTTAAAGCCTCCTTCAAGGCTAAATGCATCATAACCAAGTGAGTTTAACTCATCAGTTGCTTCATCACTTCTATCACCGGTTTTACAATATACAATTATTTGCTTTGTTTTGTCTAGCTTTTCCAAATTGTATGAAAGTTCCTGCTTTGGAATATTAATTGAATTTTCGATTTTACCCAATATTAACTCCTCATCATCCCTTACATCAACAATTTGAATTTTCTGTTTGTTTTTTTCTAAAAATTCTTCCGCATTTATAGTTTTTGCCATTTTCATCACTTCTTTAGTTTCGCCCGAGCAATGAAAAAGATAATATGCAAAATATAACAATAGTTATTTTTTCATCAAATAGATATTTACAGCTAAACTATATAAACATTATGTAGAAATATAACAATAGTTATATATTGTAAATTTCAAAATAATGTACAATTAAATTTCAGGTAATGACTATGAAAAAAAGAGAATATGGAAAAGAACTTGGATTTCAAACCCGTGCAGTACACACAGGAAACGATGTTGACAGAGAAACTAATGCAATTAAACGCCCCATAACAATGGGAAACAGTTATGAATTGCCATATGACCCCACCAACATTAACTGGAGCAGTGCAGATAAGACATTATACACTAGAAATGGAGGCTCCAATCAAAAATATCTTGAAGAGAAAATAGCTAACCTAGAAAATGGTGAAGATGCAATAGTCCTTGCAAGTGGAGTGGGAGCACTTTCAGGATTATTTTTTTCTCTTCTCTCATCAGGGGACCATGTAGTATTTTCAAATGTGACCTATATTGCAGCATACCGACTTCTAAACGAATTATTCAATGAAAAATTTAAAGTAAACACCACTATTGTTGATACAACAGATATTGAAGAGCTAAAAAAGGCAATTACAAATAAAACAAAACTAGTTCATATAGAAACCCCTGGAAATCCTACAATAGGAATATCCGACATTTCTAAAATTGCAGAAATTGCTCATGAACATGGAGCACTGCTCAGCGTAGACAATACTTTTGCATCTCCATTTAATCAACGACCCCTTGAATTAGGTGCAGATTACGTGATTGAAAGCCTAACCAAATACATTAACGGACATGGCGACTCAATGGGAGGAGCAATCATAGCAAATCAAAAAGAACTTTTAACCCCCATAAGAGAGCAATCCCAAGTTAATTTAGGAGCGACAATAAGTCCATTCAATGCATGGCTGATAATGAGAGGATCAGTGACACTGCCCTTGAGAATGAAAGCCCATAATGAAAATGCACAAAAAGTGGCTGAATGGCTGGAATCCCAGAAAAATGTAAGTTTCGTATCATATCCAGGACTTGAATCAAACAAAGGATATGAAATTGCTAAAAAACAAATGATAAACGGATATGGGGGAATGATAGCGTTTGGATTGAAAGCCAGTCACGAGAAACACAATGAATTCGTAAGCCATTTAAAAATCATAACATCTGCGGTTTCATTGGGTCATGATGAAAGCCTGATAGTATTCATCGGAGAAGACGATGAAAGGCAATATTTATATCCCGAAGAATTCCACAATGGATTTTTCAGATTTTCAGTTGGAATAGAAGATGTGGAAGACATTATAGAGGATTTGCGTCAGGCTTTAGAAAAATCAGAACTGTTATAATTTAACTTTAAACTCAGGCGTTTCTACAATCTTTGGAAGCCTTCCAACAGTACCGACATTATCCTGGGATATAATTAAAATGCCTTCAAAAAACTCCCTAAAACGCTCTGCAGTCTCAATGGCATTAGTTACTTTATCTTCAGATGTTTCACCATAAACATCATTGGCTATTCTGGTTGCAAGCCCATCTGCAAGAGAAGGACTTTTGCTAATTACTGTAACACTATCAGCTTGACCAAAACTAATTGAATGGCCAATTTTTCCTGAAGATGTACATACACCCAAAGGCTTTTTTCGTGACTTGAATTCAAAACCAATCCTATTTCCAAAAACCTCATTATTAGAATAAATACCACATATTATTTTTTCATCGTTTATAAAAGCAATATCGCCACCATTTTCAACGATGGAATATTTTGAGCCATTTTCAATTAAATAATTTAAGCTTAACTCCGAAATGGTTCCCGCAACACAGGCCATCGGACCAACATCCGAATAGGTTGATGACTCATACATCCTTTCAACTATTGGAGGCAAATCTTTTGAATCTGATTTGGTCGGTTCCAATGATATTAAAAAATCCTGATTTCTTGAAATGTACTGTTTCAAATCGTATCTTATCTTATAAATAAATCTTTTTAACTCATGATCTTTTAAGTCCGTCTTAAGACGGATATGTGTTTCTTCCATATCAATTTCTTCAGAATACATAATCTTATATTACAATTGTAATCATTATAAGTAATTTGCCACTAAAAGAAAAAAATAGATTACATTACACTAAAAAGACAAATAAATAATGATGATTATTATTTTTAACAAATAAGAAATGTGAATTATTTTTAGCAATATTATAGCCGTTATTTTTTTAAGATACAAATATAACGGCCTTTTATAACACTTTAAATATTGAAATTAAAAAACATTTAAATATTATGAAAACTCGATATAACAATTGTGATATTAATTAATATCACCTAAACAAAAAATGGATTTTTACTAAAAAACTGTGAAAATCCAGGCAGGCCTTGAAAAAATTTAAACTCCTCCAAAAAATCTGAAAAATAACATATCATATTGAAAATCGGACAAAAAAGTGAAATTGATTAAATTACTTATTGCTTTGTGAATGTAATTGATTTTACATCGCAAAGACTTAGTCCATTTCATCCCAATAGGAAACAAACTAAACTCGGGCAAACGTTTCCAGTGATGATATTATTTCTTTAAAGACTTATCAAGTCTTAGAGGAGAACTATTGGAAAATAAACATAAGTTTAGGAAGGTAGTGAAATGACTAATAATAGAAGTATTAGCCAAATCAACCAAAAAATTGAAAATGGTGAGGCTAATATTTACACAGCAGAAGAGTTTAAAAAACTTTTAAAAGAAGGCAACGCCCCTAGTTTTGATGAAGTTGATGTTGTAACAACAGGAACTTGTGGTGTAATGAGCGGTACAGCAGCTATACTCAATTTTGTAGTTTCTGGACCCGGAGAGTTTATACGTGCAGAAGAGGTATTTTTAAATGGAGTTCCGGCACATGCCGGCCCATGTCCAAATGAATGGTTAGGTTCAATTGATGTGATACTTCATGGAACAACACATTCCATTCAAGACCACAACTATGGTGGAGGATTCGTCTTAAAAGAACTTTTAGAAGGCAAACCAATAGATGTGAGAGTTGAAAGTGCTGAAGGCAAGACTATCGAAAACACAATAACCATCGATGACATCGGCAGAGGCCAAATAATCGGAACCAGAATGGCATTTAAAAATTATACCGCTTTTGTCAATAGCTATGACGAACCGATAAAGTCTATTTTTTCGGCAATCCCACTTGAAGGAAACCTATCTGGCTTGACATTTTCAGGATGTGGAGACTTGAATCCTCTTCAAAACGATATTCCTCACAATGTGATAAAAGCCGGAACCAGATTCCTGTTTAATGGTGCTGAAGGATTAATTTTAGGTGATGGTACCCGTTCCAGTGCAGAAAAACCGAATTTAATGTTGGCGGCAGACTATAAAGAGATGGATCCATATTACCTTGGAGGATACAAAACCGGCCAAGGCGGAGAAGTTTATGATACTGTGGCCATACCAATCCCTGTTCTAAATGAAGAAATCTATAACAATTTACTTGTAACCGATGAAGACATTAAATTGCCATTGGCTGAAATAAAAGGTCGTCATTTACCGGTAGGAGTAACAAACTATAAAGAGATGTGGGAAGGATATGACTTAAGACCACAATATGACCATTCAAAATGTTCAAACTGTGATTCTTGTACTATTGAAAGAATCTGTCCTACAAATGCATTTGCAAACAAGAAACGAAATCCTGCATTGTGTTTCGGATGCGGAATATGTGCTCATTATTGTACAAATGATGCATTCAACATGAATACCGGTGATGTTGATTTGGAAATAAACAACAAGAACGTGAATGTGCCAATTGTCTGCAGACAATCTGATAGATTGAGAGGAAACAGATTATCCAATAAACTGAAAAAATTAATTGAAACCCAAGAATTTACTTTGTAGAGGTGGTTTTATGACTACTAATCAAAAAATTACCGATACACCAATTAATTTTGCAGAAGAGATAATTGCAAATGTAAAAAACACCAAAGATGACGGTGTTTTGAAATGCGTTCAATGTGGTTTATGCACATCAACATGTCCTGCAGCACGCCACTCAGAATATAATCCCCGAGAGATTATTGAAAGAGTCCTGGAGGGTGATGAAACAATAATCGCAGAAGATTACTTATGGAACTGCTTTTATTGCTACACCTGCCACAGCGTATGCCCTGTTGGAAACAGCGTTTGTGAAGTAAACCAGATATTGAAACAATTCGCAATAAACCAAGGCATTGGATGGGACAAGCTTTATGAATATTTAGGATTTGCCGATTCCTACTTCGATGCAGCAATCGGAGCGATACCTGAAATATTTTTTGATGATATTGCAAAAGATGTTCCTGGATGGGAAGAGATAAGATTTGATAAGTTGGATGAAAACAGAGACAAATTAAATCTTTATCCACCTTTAATGCCTCCCGAAGACGTGATTGATGAAGTCAGCTTGATTTTAACAATCACCGGATTTAAGGAAAGAATGGAAAACATTAGAAAATCTCAAGAGGCAGAGGTGGAAAAATGAAAAACATCCCGGATAAAAATCTCCTTTTGTTTAGAAGCTGTCTTGTGAGTGTGGAATATCCAGGAATCGAATCATCTACAAAATACGTTTTTGAAAAGTTAGGAATTGATTATGGAATATCCGAAAAGCAAACATGCTGCACTGGCTTAGGACACTATTCAGATGTTTTTGATCAAGTTTCAACAACAGCAATAGGAGCCCGTAACTTTAAAGTGGCACAGAATCTTGGAAGACCTAATCTTGTTATGATGTGCGCTACATGCTATGCAATCAACAAAAAATCAGTAAAGCTATTAAACAATAAAGACGACTTACGTGAAGAAATAAATGAATTGTTTGAAGAAAATGGATTAGACCATTTGAAATATGAAAAAAATGATTTGACACCTACTGAAAACATTTTCCATTTCGTGGACATCTTATATGGCAAAAAGGATGAAATCAAAAAACATGTAAAATATGACTTAAGCCAATACAAGATTGCCACTCACCATGGATGCCATTACTGCAAGGTCCACTATGAGGACACAATAGCTGGAGTAAGAGACCCAAACATAATCGATGAACTTATTGAAGCTTGCGGATGCAAAACCATAGGTTGGTATGACCATAAACGTGCATCCTGCGGTACAGGATTTAGGCAAAGATATTCAAACCCTGATTTATCATTTACCGCAACAGCAGATAAAATGAAATCCCTTAAGGATGAAAATGTTGAAATTCTAGTACATTTATGTCCGAACTGTCATATACAATTTGACAGATATCAACCTCTAATCTCACAAAGGGAAGGCAGAGAATTCAAGGCAATTCATTTGAACATTTCCCAATTTATTGCAATTGCAATGGGTGCCGACTGGGAAAGCGTTGTAGGCGTTCAGGCCCATACCTCCAAAATAGATTCAGTAATTACCGAATTAAAGGAGGTTGAATCATGACCAAAAATCTCAAAATTGGCGTTTTCTTATGTGAATGTGGTGGAAACATCTCAGATACTGTTGATTTGGATAAGGTTAGACAGACTCTTGATGTGGAAGTGATTGAACAGTTTGAAAATTTATGTTCACTAAATGGACGTAAGATTATCCGTGATGCAATTATCGACCATCATTTGGACAGAATTGTAATCGGAGCCTGTTCACCCATAAGCCATGAAAAGACATTCCAAGATTATGTGAAACCTCTCAATCCATATCTAATGGACATGGCAAATATTAGAGAGCAATGTTCTTGGGTGCATGACGATAAAGAAAAGGCCACAAAAAAGGCCATAACTTTAATCAACGCATCCATTGAAAAAGTCAAGCAATCTGATGAAGTAAATCCGATTTATTGTCAAACTCCCGATGAAGTTGCAGTTATCGGTGGCGGAATTGCAGGGATGAATGCTGCATTATCACTTGCACGCCAAGGGACAAAAGTCACCATAGTCGAGCAGTCCCCATCATTGGGAGGACATATGGCAAAAATTGGAAAAGTTTTCTCACCTGTGAAGATTGCTGAGGAATGCGGCATGTGTCTGCTCAATCCGATTCTGAACGATCTGGTGTGGAATGAAAACATAACCGTATGGACCAACTCAAAGGTGATAAATGCAGACCGCCGTGCAGGAACATACAATCTGATAGTTGAAAAATCACCCAGATTTGTTGACCCCGACAAGTGTATCGCCTGTGGAAAATGCACAGAGGTTTGTGAAGTGGAGGTTCCTGATGACTGGAACGAAGGACTCTCCTTAAGAAAAGCGATTTACAGACCTTTTGGTCAATCATATCCTGAAGCATATGTTATTGACCCTGACGCATGCAATAAGTGCGGAAACTGTAAACGACAATGTATGATGAATGCAATCACCTTAAAGCAGAAACCTGAGAATGTTCCACTACAGGTAGGTTCACTCATCATAGCTACAGGACACCAATTAATAGATCCAAACAAACGTCCGGATTACTCATATAAAAGACACCCAGACATCATAACACAAGCAGAGCTTGGGCGCATAACTGGAGTAAACGGACCTACAAAAGGAGAATTACTAAAAGCAAATGGTAAAGTTCCAAAAAGGGTCGTGATGATACAGTGTGTCGGTTCCAGGGATGAAAAACCCGACGGACACAAATACTGTTCAAAAATATGCTGTTCTGTTGCATCCAAAAATGCAAACATCATAAAACACAAATATCCTGATACCGATGTTGTAATCTGTTATACTGATGTGAGAACTCCAGGAATGTTTGAGAAATACTACAAACATACTCAGGCAAATGAAGTCCGATTCTTAAGGGGCAGACCTGGAGAGGTTGCCGTTAAAGGAGATAATTTAATAGTGCGTGTTGAGAATACCATCAAAGGCGAATTTGAAGAAATTGAAGCAGATATGGTTGTGCTTTCAACTGCGATGGAACCTTCTGAAGGCACTAAGGAAATTGCTAAAATCCTAAATTTGGGTACAACCGAAGATTCGTTCATCAAGGAATCCCATCCTAAAATCAAACCGGTGACTACGGATGTTCAAGGAGTGTTTGTCTGCGGAACCGCTCAAGATCCAAAGGACATCACCGATTCAATAATGCAGGCAACATCCGCAGCATCAAAAGTTGCCGAGTACAATTACGGCGGCGTCGAGATTGAACCGTTTATTGCAGACATAGACCATGAAAAATGTCAGCTTTGTGGTGATTGTTTGGCCAAATGCAAGTTCAAAGCACTGAGCATTGTTAATGATGAATTGTTCTTAGACCCTATGAGCTGTGACGGATGCGGAAAATGCTTAACCGTTTGCCAGCACGGTGCAATTAACATCAATGGGAACATTGATGAGAAAATATTTGCCACAATTGATGGAGTATTGTCTAAAAAAGAAGATGATGAACGTATGATCCTTGTTTTCTTAGATACAATTGGATATACTGCTGCAGACAACATTGGAGTCAACAGATTGAAATATCCTGAATCAATACATATCATTAAAGTCCATTCAGTCAATCGTGTAAGGCCAAGCCACATCAAGCATGCTCTTGACAACGGAGCTGACGGAATATTTATCGGAGAATTCCCCGGAGACTTGATGTATGATGAAGTCGAACAAAAAATCGAGAGGGTTAAAGCACAAATCGCAAAAGTGAATGAAAATCCTAACAGATTGGCGTTTTCAAAAGTATACATCCCATACTTTGAAGGCCTTGCCCGAAAATTAAATGATTTCGACAGACAAATTGAAAACTTGAATGAAATAGAAGGGGTTTGAAGACCTCTTTTATTTTAAATTTTTGATTGATTTCAGCAATCGATTAAATCCATTTCTCGAGTGATTATTTTAACAGTTATTTTAAAAAAATTAAAAATATAAAACAGATTTTTAATTAAAAATCAGAATGTGCTATTTGCCCAATAATGACAGGACACCATGCACATCAAAAAGGTTATTGATTGATAATAGTAAGTAACCAATAACAAAAATGTGATTAATGGCAGTGAAAATTATGGAAAAAATTATTGATTACCTACTTTTTAGAGACAAAATTTCTTATGTTTTGATTTGATAAAATTAATGATTAGCCATATCTCTATGACCAATCATTCGTGTTTCGCGTAAAACCAAATCATATTCCAGAACTTCCTTCCTGGACATTATCCATTTCGGTCTTTTGATTTAACAGCAATTGATTAATCCAACCAGATGCCCAATCGGACAAATCATCATTATCAAATGGGGTTGGTAGGAATTTGTTCTTATTATCAATTACCTTACGAGCTAGCTCTCTGTACACTTCAGCTTGTGCGGAATCCGGTGCTCCTTCAATTGTTGTCACTCCATCCAACTCACAACGTGTTACAGTAGGAGACCTTGGAACAAACTTAATTACGTCACTGTTTGTTTTTTCAGTAAAATCTTTTATCATATCTTCCTGGAGTGAAGATTTAATGGAATTTCCTATAACTCCACCCAACAATGCACCACCATTATTAGAATATTTTAAGATACCTTTAAACAGATTATTTACCGCATAAATGGCCATGTAGTCAGATGAAGTAACTGTATATACCTGGTCTGCAATTCCCTTACGGATAGGCATTGCAAAACCTCCACATACAACATCACCCAAAACATCATAAATGATAATGTCGGGGTCGTATTCATCGATGAT
>NZ_JAZRJY010000069.1:0-4614 GCF_045646045.1 Methanobrevibacter sp.
AGGAGAAATTGTTGCACTAAGCGAAGGTGAAACTACAATCACAGTTTCATTCAACGGTAACGAAATGTACGCACCTGCACCTGAAAACAAAACCATCGAAGTAACGGTTAAAAAAATACCTACCGAAATCACTGTTGAAAAAACTAAAATTGAAATGGCTCCAATTGATGTTGTTCCTTCCGGCGCAAACTTAACTAATGCTCCAAGTCTCTTATTAAATTATACTTCAAGCAATCCAAGTGTTGCTACAGTAATATTAGGAGAAATTGTTGCACTCAGTGAAGGTGAAGCTACAATCACAGTATCATTCAACGGTACTGCAAGATATGCTGCTGCTGAAAACAAAACCATCGATGTGATCGTTAATAAAATACCTACCGAAATCACTGTTGAAAAAACTACTATTGAAATGGCTCCAATTGATGTTGTTTCTTCCGGCGCAAACTTAACTAATGCTCCAAGTCTCTTATTAAATTACACTTCAAGCAATCCAAGTGTTGCTGCTGTAATATTAGGAGAAATTGTTGCACTCAGTGAAGGTGAAACTACAATCACAGTTTCATTCAACGGTACTACAAGATATGCAGCTGCACCTGAAAACAAAACCATAAAAGTAACAGTTAAAAAAATACCAACAGAAATTACAATTGAAAATGCTACATTAGACTTGAAAGTACTTCAAGTTGTTCCTGCCGGAGCTAACTTAACTCCTGCATTAGATATCTTATTAAATTATACTTCAAGCAATTCAAGTATTGTTTCTGTTGTATTAGGTGAAATTATTCCACTCAGTGAAGGTGAAGCTACAATTACAGTTTCATTCAACGGTACTGCAAGATATGCAGCTGCTGAAAGCAAAACCATTACAGTTAATGTAAGCTTATGGGATGCAAGCGTTAGCGTTGACAATCAAACATTGGATTTATTAATCAATGATACTTATTCAATTAATGCTACTGCCACTCCTATTTTCTTGCCTATTAATTATACTTCCAGCGATGAGTCTGTTGCAACTGTTGATGCGAATGGTACTGTTACTGCTGTAGGTGAAGGTACTGCAATCATTACAGCAACAGTTGGTCAAGGAATCATATTTACTGTTAACTCAACAAACGTTACAGTTACTGTTCATGACGCAGCACCTGATATCGTATTAACTGCTGATGATGTGACCAAATATTATGGTGCACCTGACAAATTTATAGCAACTCTTACTGACGGCGAAGGAAATCCTATTTCTGATGTAAACGTAACCATCAGTATTAACGGCCAAGAGTATCAAAGAACAACCGATAAGGCTGGTCAAGCTTCCTTAGGTATTAACTTGATTGCCGGCGAATATCCTGTTGTTGCTAGTTACAATGGAATTTCCGTTAATGCAACAGTTACTGTTTTAACAACCATCATCAGTAAAGACGTTACTAAAGTATTCAGAAATGCAACCCAATACTACGCTGTATTCCTTGACAGCGAAGGTAACTACCTTAAAAAAGGTACTTTTGTCAGATTCAACATCCATGGTGTAATGTATGACCGTGAAATATTAGACGATAAAGGATTAGCCAGATTAAACATTAACTTAAATCCGGACACCTATATTATCACTGCATTCAACCCACTTACCGGTGAACAAAAAGGATATAATATTACAGTATTATCCAGAATCACTGAAAACAAAGATATTACTAAATATTATAGAAATGAAACCCAATACACTGCTAAAATCATCGGTGATGACGGCAAAGCTGTCGGTGCAGGTGAAACCGTTAAATTCAACATCAACGGAGTATTCTACGAAAGACAAACTGATGCTAATGGTATCGTTAAGTTAAACATTAACTTACAGCCTGGAGATTACGTCATTACTGCAGAATACAAAGAATGTATGGTATCTAATAATATTAAAGTATTACCTACATTAACTGCAAATGATTTAACCAAGAAATATGGTACTCCAGATCCTTTCGTTGCAACTCTCGTTGACGGTCAAGGAAAACCTTATGCAAATCAAAAAATAGGTTTCAACATCAACGGTGTATTCTATTACAGAACAACAGAAAGCAACGGTCAGGCAAAATTAAACATTAATCTTCAGCCAGGCCAATACATTATAACCTCAAGTTATAATGATGCTATTATAGGAAACACTGTAACTGTAACTGCATAAAAGAAGTAATTTTTACTTCTTTTCTTTTATTTTTTTAAAATATTAACTAAAAAATTTAAACCATCTACTATATATTAATATACTCTCTTAAATCATTTTTTAATTGAAATAGCTAAATTATAATTACTTTAGAAAAAAATAATTTTTGTTTGTTTATTAAAAATGTTGTAAACAAAAAATGCCTAACTATTTTTTAAAATTACTATATTTAAATTAATGGTTGGGATGAAACTTTTGATTATTGTTATGTTGAATTGCAATTAAAATGCATGTGTCTTTTTGGATTATGTATGTTGGCCCTGACATATATACGTTTGAAAGTAAAATTTCAAATAAATATGCTAATTACCCACACATGAAAATTCGAACAGATGAAAAAGCACTGATTTTGATTATTCAATAAATAAATTTTATAAAATTTAATAAATTTTATAAAAATTTATAAAAACAGAGGTAATGCAGGTTCAGTTAATTCTATAGAAAAATATTTGCCTAGAAAATTTTAATCAATTATAAATAACATATCAAAACAGTAAAAATACAGTTTAATTAATTGTTATATCATTAATAAAGTTCATAGAAAGCTTTTTTTATTGTTAATTACTGTTAGTGTAAAAAAGAAGTAGTCGGCATAGTATTTCCGTATATAAAACCTAATTATATACTAATGGATAAAGTAGTATTAATGGTATAAGTAGATATTATGGTATTAATAGTATTAATGGTATAATATATAATTATAGTATATTGGGTATTATTAGTAAATATATATTAGTACATATTTCCATATAGTAGTAATATCCATATTTATGTATTAATACATATTTCCATATTTACAGAAAGTATATATTATACATATTTTACCACTTATACTCAAATAATATTGAGAAAATGGTAAAAATCATTAGCTTCATATATATCAAGCTGTTGATAAATACTATTTTCTACTGAAAACACTATTTTTTATTAAAATTCATGAAATTTAATAAAATTTAGCGCATCTAATATAAAATTTAAAATTAAAAATTAATAAATTTAATGCCTGAAGCGCATATTATTAACTTTTAATTTTTGTTTCATTTGTTCACGATCAACATGAATATATTTGTCTGTTGTTTGTGAATTTGAATGGCCTGCAATCGTTTGAACCTCAGCAACAGTCAAAATTTCCGCATAATGGGATAAAGCAGTGTGTCTGAGGATGTGAACACTGACATTTTTGGAATAATCTACAGGACAGTCAATATTTTCATCAGAAATTCTTGCATCAGTTAATTTGGCATACTTTTTGATGATATCCTGAACTGCACGCTTTCCAATACGTTTGCCTTTCTGATTTAAAAATAATTCTTCACGATTGACTTCTTCAGCAGCCTTTTTACGCTGAATTACTGGTCTATATACATCATAAGTGTTTTTTCTAAGCTTAGTTATTCTATCGTATATCATATCATTGAGTGAAACCAATGTATCATAGGTAATGAAAGTAGTACGATCTTTCAATTCTCCTTTTGTAGTTTCTGCTCTTAGATATATCTCAATAAACTCATTAGTATCGTTTGGAAGTTCATAAAAACCGTTATCATTAATAGGAACCTGAATATCTGTTTTGTTTAATAGAACCAGTTCCTTTAACCTCATACCTGAATCAAGAAAAGTAGCGCAAATTGCATAATCTCTCTTGTTTCCTTCCAATTCTATTGTTTGAAGTAAATAATTACTTTGTGGACGTGTTAAACTAATTTTTTCAATTCTTTTTTTAGCAGTTTCAGGATCTTCAGCTTTAACCTCAATAATATCCTTCATTTTGATTGTTTCATGCTGGATTTCTTCCTGAACATCTTCAGAATTTATGAATTCCAGAATATTCATCATATATGTTTTAACTGTAGTCCTTTTATTTTCACGTTGTTTTAGACAATATCTTCTGTATTGACGAAGCTGTTTTTTGACATTGGAGTCAGTTAATTCCTCTACACCTTTGTCTTCAAGAAAATTTATAAATTTCGAAATATTAAATGTCTGTTTTTTCACTGTTTCTTCAGTTAAGTTCTTTACCTCTTGCTTTTCTTCCAAATATTCTTCTAAGTAATCATTTAGCTCTGATGTGGCTAACATATCCTTTTTCACCATCACTATATTTTACTCAAACCCTTGTTATACTATTGAATTTTTTAGTATATAAAGACTTCGTATCTTTTCTTTTAGTACGTATATTATTACATAAAATATACGTTTCTTTTATATATAAAATTTGGATAATTTGGGAGTTTCTGGTGAAGTGTAGAAAGTTGACAAAGACATATACATCAAGTGGTTTCAAAATGGTAATTTCTTCAATTTTTGATTTTGTAATAAAAATATGGATCAAAAGTAATAATTAATTTTCAAAAAAAAAATTTTTCAAAAAAAAATTGTATTGAACTACCATGACTAACATAGATCAT
>NZ_JAZRJY010000070.1:0-2136 GCF_045646045.1 Methanobrevibacter sp.
AATTAAATGGAATGGATAGTTTATCTAAATATCATCTCTTCTTTATCATGAGAATATATTAGAAGGTGAAAGATATCAATTGATAAAATCGGGCGAAATCAAATGATGAAATTGATTAAATCCTAGATTGCTTTGGTAAAATTAAAAATTTACTTTACAAAGCTTAGTCTATTTCATCCTACTGGATAATACACTAAACTCGGGCATGGATTCCAGTGATGATATTAAACCTTTAAAGGCTTTACGGTCTTAAAGAAGAACCAAATTGGAAAATAAGAAAAGTTTAGGAGAGTAGTGAAATTGACTAATCAAAGAACTATTAGCCAGATTAATCAAAAGATTGAAAACGGCGAAGCCAGTATCTACACGGCAGAAGAGTTTAAAAAACTTATTAAAGAAGGTAACACTCCAAGTTTTGATGAAGTTGATGTGGTTACAACAGGAACTTGTGGTGTAATGAGTGGTACAGCAGCTATACTCAATTTTATAGTTTCTGGACCTGGGGAATTCATACGGGCTGAAGAAGTATTTTTAAATGGGGTTCCAGCACATGCAGGGCCATGTCCAAACGAATGGTTAGGTGCAATTGATGTTATACTTCACGGAACTACTCATTCAATATATGACCACAATTATGGTGGGGGTTTTGTTTTAAAAGAACTTTTAGAAGGCAAAACAATTGATGTGAGAGTTGAAAGCGTTGAAGGTAAAACTATTGAAAACACAATAACTATAGATGATATTGGAAGAGGCCAAATTATAGGAACTAGAATGGCATTTAAAAATTATACTGCTTTTGTTAATACTTATAACGAACCAATTAATTCTATTTTTTCCGCAATTCCATTAGAAGGAAATCTTTCTGGTTTAACATTTTCAGGATGTGGCGATTTGAATCCATTGCAAAATGATATTCCACACAATGTAATAAAAACTGGAACCAGATTTTTATTCAATGGAGCTGAGGGGTATGTTTTAGGTGACGGTACACGTTCTAGTGCTGAAAAACCGAATTTAATGTTGACTGCTGATTATAAGCAGATGGACCCATATTATCTCGGTGGATATAAAACTGGGCAGGGCGGTGAAGTTTATGATACTGTGGCCATACCTATTCCAGTTTTAAATGAGGAAATATATAATAATCTGCTCATCACGGATGAAAACATTAAATTGCCATTAGCAGAAATCAAGGGTCGTCATTTACCATTAGGTGAAACCAACTACAAAGAAATGTGGGAAGGCTATGATTTAAGACCACAATATGGCCGATCAAAATGTTCAAAATGTGATTCATGTACGATTGAAGAGATTTGTCCAACAAAGGCATTTGCAAATGAAAGATTGGATTTGACAAGGTGCTTTGGATGTGGATTATGTGCTCACTTCTGTAAGAATGATGCATTTGACATGAATACCGGTGATGTTGATTTAGAAATTAATGACAAATTAGTCAACGTACCAATTATCTGTAGACAATCTGATAGATTAAGAGGAAATAGATTATCTAATCAGTTGAAAAAGTTAATTGAAACACAGGAATTTACTTTGTAGTGAGGTGGTTTTAATGACTACTCAACAAAAGATTAATGACGCTCCCATTAATTTTGCAGAAGATGTAATAGTTAATGTAAAGAATACTCGCGATGATGGTGTCTTGAAATGTGTGCAATGTGGTTTATGTACTTCCACATGTCCTGCAGCACGCCATTCTGAATATAATCCTAGAGAAATTATTGAAAGAGTTCTTGACGGTGATGAAACAATAATGCATGAAGATTATTTATGGAATTGTTTTTATTGTTATACTTGTCATAGTGTATGTCCAGTTGGGAACAGTGTTTGTGAAGTAAATCAAATATTAAAACAATTTGCAATAAACCAAGGTATAGGATGGGATAAGCTTTATGAATATCTTGGGTTTGCCGACTCATATTTTGATGCTGCAATTGGGGCAATCCCGGAAATATTTTTTGATGATATTGCAAAAGATGTCCCTGGATGGGAGGATATTAGATTTGAAAAATTAGAAGAAAATAGGGATAAATTAAATCTTTATCCTCCATTAATGCCTCCAGAAGATGTTATTGAGGAAGTTAGTTTAATTTTAACAATTACTGGATTTAAGCAAAGAAT
>NZ_JAZRJY010000071.1:0-61685 GCF_045646045.1 Methanobrevibacter sp.
GCCTCCGACTTAATTGGTGATAATATAATCATTAAGGGCCAGACTACCGGTTCAATAACTCATACAATAGAGTCTATGCAGATTGAAGGAAAATCTGTAGAATCTGTTGAAAAAAATACTAATGTTGCTATTTTAATACCAACAAAAGTTAGAAAAAATGATTTTGTTTATAAATTAATTGAGAGGTCACACAATGATTAAAAAAATAGCAATTTACGGTAAAGGCGGAATAGGAAAAAGTACTACTGTGGCTAACTTATCAGCTACATGGGCCAGTCAGGATTTGAATTGTTTAGTTATTGGTTGTGATCCGAAAGCTGATACTACACGTACATTATATGGTCAAAGAATTCCAACTGTTGTAAACACTTTAAAAGATAACAGAAAACCTGAACGTGATGATTTAGTTTTTAAAGGTTTTAAAGATATATTATGTGTTGAAAGCGGAGGGCCTGAACCTGGAGTCGGATGTGCCGGTCGTGGTGTAATCGTTGCAATGAAAAGACTTGAAAATATAGGAATCTTTGATGAAGACATTGATGTAGTGGTTTATGATGTTTTAGGTGATGTGGTATGTGGAGGTTTTTCAGTTCCTCTACGTGAAAAATATGCTGATGAGGTATTGATTGTCACTTCTGGTGAATATATGTCACTTTATGCTGCAAACAATATTGTTCGCGGAGTTAAAAAACTTAAAGGAAATTTAAGTGGTATTATCTGTAATTGCAGAAATGTTGAAAATGAAGAGGAAATAGTAAATGCTTTTGCTGAAAAAATTGGCACACATGTTATTGGAACTATTCACAGAAGCAATTTAATTCAAGATGCTGAATTGGATGCAAAAACCGTTGTAGAAAAATATCCTGAAAGTGATGAAGCTGGTGAATACTTCAATCTTGCTTCAAATATAATGGCTAATGAAAAGGTATCAATTCCTGAACCTATGGATGATGAAGAGTTTGAGGAATTTTTTAAATCTTATATCTGATTATTATGGCTAAAAAACTATGTATATTTGATTTTGATGGAACTTTGTTTGACTCAATAGATGATGTTATTTTTTGTTTTAACAAAGTTTTAAAAGAGTATGGCTTTCCTACCTTAACTCGTGATGAGTATATTCCATGTTTGGGAGGAAATATTAATGATATTGTCTCAAAAGTATTGGGCAAAAACAGTACTCCCCAAAATGTAGAAATTATTAAGGATGTCTATTTGGATTGTTATAATTCATCCAAAAAAGAAAGAACAATTCCTTATCCGCATAGTGAAGAGCTTTTAAGGAATTTGCAGGATAAAAATATTTTGCTGGCCATTAATTCCAATAGATTAAATTATTCATTAAATGAATTTGTTGAGAAATATTTCTCAGATATTGATTTTGTACTGATAGAAGGCCATAATGTTGATTATCCATCTAAACCTGATTCTTTTGGAGTAAATAATATAATTGACAAAGCAAATGTGAGTCTAGATGAAGCAGTATATATTGGTGATACTATAATTGATATTAGGACGGCTCAAAATGCAGGAATTGATTGTGTAGTTGTCAAATGGGGTTATGGGCAAGATAATGCATTCAATCATGAATATCCGATAGGAGTCATTGAAGAATTTTCACAATTATATGACTTGCTAGACATTAACTATTTTTAATCCAAAAATCATAGTATAATCTATGTTATTTGTATATTATCCAAAATGCTCAACTTGCAGAAAAGCCAAAAAATGGTTAGAAGAAAACAATTTAGAATTCCAGGAAAAGGATATTGTTGAAGATAATCCTACTGTTGAAGAGTTAAAAGAATGGTATGAAAAAAGTGATTTGCCATTAAAAAGATTTTTCAATACCAGCGGAATGAAATATCGTGAATTAAAATTAAAAGATAAACTTCCTGATATGTCTGAAGATGAACAATTGGAATTGCTTGCAACTGATGGAATGCTTGTAAAAAGACCAGTAATTGTCACAAATGATGTTGTCTTAACAGGCTTCAGACAAAAAGAATGGGAAGAAAAATTATTATAATTTTTTAACCCATTACCTTTCAATTTTAGGGTATTAGATTAATTTTCAATTCTAATATCCTAGAAAATCCAATTAACCATAATCCCCTACTGTCAAAACAACTTGGTGTAAATTATGGGAGGAGGGCTGAGATTATATGTTGTTTTGATCAAGTGGGATAAATATTGTTTGACACATGTTTTTTACCCCATTATCAATATGAAAGTTTAATATTAGTAAAACTTTCAATTAAAACTTATGGTATTTTTATATAAATCCTTTTGGTTACTTTTTAGTTACTCTAAAATAACGATAACTTTATATACTATAAAAAAGCCTATATGGCTAAGGGGGAAAATAAAATGAACACCTATAGCAAATGTCCAATAGAATTAGTAGTACGATTGTTCAAGAAAAAATGGGTAATCGAAATTCTTCGAGATTTGTTTTTTGGCAAAACTCGTTTTTCCGAATTCAAAATAGACAAACCAAATCTATCCAATAAGGTGTTGAGCAACTGCCTAAAATCAATGGAAAATGATGGTTTGATTAAAAGAATATCTGATAGATATGAGCGTGACGTTGAATATATATTAACTAAAAAAGGTCAAGCTTTAAATAAAATTGTATATGAACTAGCTATGTTTGGTATTGATGAAGATATCGGTGATACTAAATTTAATGAAGAAACCAAAGGTAAAATGAAACGTAGTTTTAAAGATAAATTAATCTTTAAATAATTCTTTTCTTTTTTTAAAAATTTTTATATTTAATTAAATTTAAATTAGATATCATGAACAATGATGATTTGGATCAATTAAAATTGGAACTTGAATGTGAAAAATTTCGCCTGATGTCATATCAGCTTGGTGATTTGCTTGAAGAGTATGACAAATTAATGGAATTGAGGGGAAATATTCAATTTAAATTTTTCCGTACATTGGAAAACATAAAGAATAATGGAATTCCTGTTAAAGAGGATTATGAACGTTGGGAAAAAATCAGAACCCGTGAAAGAGAAGGATGGGATGAAGAAATTAATTTAATTGCTGATTTAAAATATGATGTAGACGATAATTTGAAATTGCTTGATAATACTAAAATGAGAAGAAGCATGATATTCAATAATACGTCTTCTGATGACTAAATTCCAATAATTAAAGATTATTCAATGTGTTTAAGTAGACGCTTTCAATGTCTTTTCCAAATGTTTCTTTTGAGAATTTTTGGGATGATTTTAAAGCATTATCTTTCAATATAGAATATTCATCATCCATATTTAATATTTTTAAAATATAATCTATATATTCCTGTTTATTAGTATAAGTAAATCCGTTATATCCATTTTTAATAACATCATTCAATGATTTATCATATCTACAAACAAGAGGTAATGAAGATGCTAATGCCTCCATATATGTTATTCCCTGTGTTTCACATGTAGATGCAGAGACAAAAATTTTTCCTAATTTATAATATTTATATGTTTCTTTGGGTTGAATAGCTCCTGTTAATCGGACATGTTTCTGCATGCCCATTTTAGTAATTTTATTTTTTAAATGGTTGAGATTAGGTCCTTCTCCACAAATAAGCAATATGATATCTTTATCTTTTAAAATTAAATCTGGAAGAAATTCAATCAGTTCTTCAATATTTTTTTCTTTCGCTATTCTTCCAATATATACCAATATTTTTGAGTTATCATTTAAATTTAGCTCAGACTTTAATTTATTTTCTTCTTCTGGTGATAATTTCTGGTTAAATCTTTCTAAATCTATACCTGTTGGAATGAGGTAAGTTGGAAGATTAATATTTATTTTTTTAAGATATGAAATCATTTTTTCACTTGGTGCAATTATCCCATATGATTTATCATAACATTTTTTGACTATTCTTTTTGAAATTATTCTTCTAATTATCTTTGTAGGAATTAAACCGCTTGTAAAATCTTCCCAAGATGTATGGCAAGTATTAATATATGGACAATTCGATTTTTTAGAAATTTTTTTAGAAATTTTACCACAAAACCATTCTGTCTGAACATGGATTAAATCAGGATTCCATGAAACAATTTCGTCGATAATTTTATCATTGAATTTAATTGATTGTCTAAAATCTATTCTGTAAAGCGAAAAAGAACCTATATAATAATCATTATTAACAATTTTAGACTTATGGTCTTTTGATAATGTTAATAATCTAACATCATGTCCCTGTTTAATTAATTGGTCTTTTAATATGGTAATTGATACATCAACTCCACAAATTTGATTTTCATATGTATCTGATGTTATTAAAATTTTCATACAACTCTTATTCTTATTTTTATTCTTTTTTCTATTTAAAATTATAATTTAGTAGATATATTCAAGTGTTAGAGTAATTAAAAACAAAATTAAACAAATTGTCATTGAAGTGAGATATTTCTGTGTAAAGAAAATTAAATTTAAAAATAATCTATATTAAATTTTACAGTATTATTCTTAATAATCATTATATATAAATAGTAATAATTTACATAATTGTATATTGTATATATTTTGATAATTTTAATGTGGAGTTTGTGATAATGAGTTCAAAATGGAGAAGTACATCAGTTAAAATTACTTTAATTTTATTTGTTGTTTGCATAATGTTGTTTGCATTTTCATTTGTTCACAATACCCATTATACCGGTAAATCTTTTGCTGAAGCATATAATTTGCCTATTGGACAATCAGTGTTTGCTGGAGATTCAGTTTTGGATGATAAAGATATGGTTGAGGTTCCATTTCTTGGAAATCCATCATTTATTCTTCATGAAATAGGAACACTTGATTTACATGGCATTTTAATGACTTTATCAACAGGTATGGTTCCTTTTGATTTTTCTACTATTTCGGGTGAAGGTATTGATTCTTATGGAAATGCTTATGGATTTAAAGGTCCTGGTTATTTAACTATTCAAGGCGATAAATTAGCTGTTAAAGCTCCGGATACTTATATTTGGGGTTACAGTTCACCGTATAAAGTTTTAACAAAAACAGAAAAAGGTGTCGATGTTGTTGAAAATGGTACTGTTATTAAATCAGTTCCTACAAATGAAATTAAAGACTTGCCTTATCATAATAATTTTTATAATGCTTCTTCAATTGTAAATTGGTATAACTATGATGCAAAGGTAGGTTCAAACTTTACATTAGAAAAAGGAATTGTAGGATTTTCAGATAATAGAAATAATATTAGTCATGAAGATGTAGAACGTATTTTCGGTAAAAATGTATCAGATTATGTAGATGCTTATCCGTCAGGTTCACCTATTGTTTTATATATGGGAAACACTACTCAAGTTGAAGGTGAAGTATATTATACTTATTTGGACTCACACCCAGAATATGGTGACTCTGTAAGGGAATTTAATGCAAGGCAGTTTGTAGAAGCATGGAATAACACTATTATTCCACCTAATTGTACTGGATCAGGGCATGATTATGTTTCATTCGGTTCAGCAACTGATGCTTCAGCACCTGGTGGAAGTGCGGCTCACGGTGTTTGTCCACCAGCTAGGGCTTTAAGGTCTGCTGTTTTAGCAGAAGGATTTGGACTCCCTGTTGGTATGGATGGTACTGAAAATGCTGTATTATATGGTTACAATCCTGCTAGTGGTATTTTAGTAACTAATAATCATAATTATCCAGTTAAACTTGTAATGTGGACTGAAGGTAGTGGAACAAGTATGTCTATTCATTGTAAGGTCATTAGATTCGTGCCTTCTGATCAGGTTAATACAAATAACATGACTACTAACACCACTAAAACTAGTAATATAGGAAATGGTTAATTTCCTTTCTTTTTTTTATTTTTATGTCAATTTCAGCTATTATTACTGCAGCTGGTAAAAATTCCAGAATGCGTAAAGATCAAATTTCGAGAAATTTGGAAATCAGAAATAAACTTATTTTACCGTTTAATGATAAAACTGTTTTGGAGACAACTATTGACAATACATTATCTTCAAATATTGATGAATGTATTGTAGTACTTGGCCATTATAGTGATGAAATAATGGAAGCTATTTCTAATAATTATAAAGACTCAGTAAAATTTATTACAAATAATCCTTGTGATGTAGGTTTATCAACTTCTCTTTTCAATGGTTTATCAAATATCGATTCTGATTTTGCATTATGTGTTACCGGAGACCAACCAACGGTATCAACAGAAACCTTTAATAACATGATTAATGTGTTGGGGAAGTGTGAAAATCCATATAAAACTATATCCATTTTGAGAAGGAGAAAAACAGGATTATTGGATACTGCAGAAGGTCTTGGAATGCCATTTGTAGCACCAAGGATTAATTTAATGAAATATCTGGAAAATGAGGATGATAATTTAAATCCAATTTTGAGAAAAATATTTGCTGATGGCTATACATTTTATGGAATAAAAGAAAAAAATGAAAAAGAATTATTAAATATCAATCATTATGATGATTATTTAAGCTTAATTAAATAGATTCAAGTCCGCTAATTACCTCATCTATTTTTTCAGCACTGATACCGATTGTCATTTCGTTATCCTTAATATCGGCAGCTTTTCTGGAACCATCACAACCTAAAGTGAAGTTAAGTCCTCCTTCATTGTATGGATCTGCAAAAGCATCACCGCATAATGACTGAATACCTGCAAAATTAGGGTTAATTTTTTCACCACTTTCATAAACTATGCTTTGAGCAAGTTTCATTGCACCAACAGGCTCAGTTATTACTTGAATAACGTCTGCTTTAAAATTAGCTTCATCTAATGGTGCATATGCCATACCCCAAAACTTATCTTTAACAATTGATAATTTTGAAGTTAATTTTTTAGCAGTTTCCAGATCTTTAAATCTACCTAAAGAAAAGTATTTTTCACCATTAGCCAATTTTTCAGGCATTTCTCTAAGTCCGATAGCTCCGGCTCCACCAAGACACATTTGTTCTTCAACAGTACTGTAGAATTTTTCACCGAGAGAAGCTTTTCTAACCATTTCACAGTGTCTTACTTTTTCACTAATTAATTCAAAGCCTTCTGGAATATCGTCTTCGCTTTTAAGTAATTTCATAGCTACCGGTTTGCAAGTTAATTTAACTTTAGATCCAATAACTTCACAATATTTTTGATTTTTTTCTAAGTCGCTCATATTACTCACCTATTAATATATTTGTAATCAAGGAATTTTAAATTCTTTGTTTTTGTTTTTATTATTTTTACAAAATGTTTTGAAATCGCAGGCAGAACAGGTTCTCTCTTCTGCTTCAGCAGTCCATGCATCCTGTATTTTACAGCCATTTATCTCTTTGATTATAGATGTTTCGATTTTTTCAACTACATTATCAAATTTTTCTAGTGCATCATTAATTTTTTCATCATTAATTGGAATAATTCGAATTGAGCGGTCTATTTTAAATTTTTCACTTAATTTAGGCATTTCATCATCTTCAGTCCAGTTCTCAATCAATTCAATATCCTTTTTATATTCTTCACTGTCACCGACATCAGTAAGATGGTGATGAATATCCTCTTTTATTAATTTCAAATCCTCAATTGATGGAACTAACTCATTTAAATAAAATATTATTCCTGCTACCGGTTTTTTGCTTTCCTGTTTTTCTCTAAGCCAGGAATAGGTCAGGATTTGTCTTTCATGATAATCCCAATTTTCATTATTGCTGTTTGCAACATCGCATGGAGGTCTTTTCATACCTTTATAATCGATAATGATTTCGTATTCATCTTCATCATAATCTTTAATCAATTCGTTGAATTCGTCATTTTCCTTAAGGTATCTGACAATCTTATTGTCATCATGAATATTGATAAGGCTCAATACGTCTATAACCCCATTAATCCCATAATATTTTGAACGTTTATCATTTTTTGTATATGGCATATCCCTTAGACCTTTAATTAGAACTTCAGCAGATTCCATTAATGGGAATAAATCAGCACCCCATACATTAATTGCCTTTTCTGCCCTTGCACTGGCCAGTTTTTTATGGTCATATTCATTCAAATCATCAATGCTCATGTTAATGTCAGGATGATTTATAGTAAAGAAATGATTTGCCGGCGGATATAAACCACGAATCTGAAGCCTTAAATCAATAATATCTTCAATAGGCCTTACATCTTCTTTCCAGTCCCATGGAAATTCAGTTTTTTCATTTTCCCATTTCATATAAGCTTCTTCCATCACACCGTGAATAAATTCTCCAAACCATAGCTGGACGGGCATTGAAGGAGGAAGTGTCCCTTTATTCTGATATCTGTATTGCAAACCGCAAGTCAAATAAGATAATAAATCTCCAGTTAAGCTATACTCTGGAATCATATATGGTTTTGATTTTGATGATAATCTCATTAAATTCACCTTATATTAAATAAATCTCTTTAAATCCTTTTTGATGTTCATCTCTACTCCACCCGAGTGCAACGTTAGGAATAGATTTATGTTTCTGTTTAAATGAATAACCGTCAATCGCATTGTTCAATCCTATTAATATTAAAATATGTTCAGCTCTTGAAAATGCTACAAAATAAAGCCTTGTCAGGTCATCGAAAGACTTGTCCTTTTCACTTCTATAATCCTGCCCAAGTTCACTATATTTACGGATACTTTCTTCCATGATTGTATAATCAGGTTCTTTTTTAGGAAATCTTTGGTTTTGTGTTCTAACATCATTCTTTTTAAATTTGGAACCTACATCGACTATTACTAAAGGGAATTCCAAACCTTTTGATTGATGAATGGACATGATGTTTAATCTGTTTGTAGGTAGTGTTTCAAGCAAAGCTTCGTCTATTGAAACATCTCCCGTAGCTATTGGCAGGAAAATATTCCAGATAGCTTCAAGAATGGAAGCTCTTTCAGCTTCGGGGGTTGTGAAAACAATATTGGCAGAAAATTTATTGAAAAATCCTGTCTGGGTAATTGACTGGGTTATCGCTTCAAGATAAACTACTCCTTCAGCATCTTCCTGTAAAAAATCGAGCCATGTTACCAATTTATAAGCAAGTTCCATTAAATTGGCTCTGTCAGGCCATTTGTCATATCCTCTTGGATTTCTTCTCTGCCAATCTATAACGAATGTATTCAGGTCAAAGGGTTCGTGAGGTTCCGGATTTAATTTAATATATTCTTTTGCCTCATACCTCCAACGTTGCATATTTTTTTTACCAAGAACTGGTATCTGCTTATCTGATTTTTGTATTTTGGACTCCGGATCAATGCATTCTAGCATCAATCCGCAGAATATTGAAACTTCTTTAATTTCCTGCAGGTCACGTCCGCGAGGATTAAATACTTCAATAGGATTTTTTAATCTTTTCAGCTGATTTCTGATATGTCCGTTTAAAGTATGTGTGCCGTGACTCATTTCCTTTGGTGAATATGTTAAAACTGCCATATCTGAAGCTGAACCCTCTTCTTCATCCAGTTTAATAGTAATATTTTTAATGTCCATTGCTTTTTTAGCACTATCCATTTTCAGTTGCTTTATATCCTCGTTGGTTTTACATTTTTCCAATTGTTTAAAGTATTCTTCATCGATGACTCGGTTGACTTTCAGCTTAGTTTCACCCTTATTAATCAAATCGCTAACCAGTTTTGCCAAATCCTTTGACAACATCTGAACATTATTTCTGAATAATCCTAAAATAGGCATGTTGTGTTTTTCAAGTTCTGGAGCTATGATTTTAGGTTTTGCTTCAACCCTTGCATTTTGATATTCCTGATCAAGTTCAACAAAGCGATTGCAGTGGTTAATAATGTTTCTGCTTGAACGGTAATTTGTTCTCAGGTTAATTTCTTCCACGTCAATGCCCAGCTTATCTTTAACTCTTGATTTAAAATTGGTAAACAGGTCAACTGTAGCTCCCCTAAATCGGTATAATGATTGGTCATCGTCACCTACAACAGAAATGCTTCCGCCGTTTTCAATAGCTGATGCGGCCATTGTAAAGTAAATCTCTTCCTGTATCAGGTTAGTGTCCTGATATTCATCAATCAGAATGATTTTCAAATCATCTAAAAAGATATCCAATTTGTTGTTTCTAAGTGAATCAAGGAATTTTGACTCAAGCATTGTAAAATCAATAATATTTCTGTTTTTAAGTTCTTCTTCATATTCTTTTATACAGTCAAGTGCAATTTCAGCACCGCTGCCTTCACCAACATTGCTGTAAAATTCATCAAAGTCAATCTGGTCAAAATACATTCTGTTTTTCAGTTCCAGAATGATTTCACTCATCTGTGAAGCTTCTTTCAGTTTTTCTTTTTTGGTAAAACTTGTAAGATAACCTTGAAGGTTTTCATTTAAGTAACGGTTGTCCTTTAAAAGTATTTTAACCATTGCAAATTTAGCAACAAACTCTTCAATAACCACTTCCTGGTTGGTTCCCGGTTCTTTGTGAACACGCAAAAGTTCCTGGGCAATACTGTCTGTGGTTCCAATAGTCAGCTGATTGAAATCAATTCTGTTAATTTCAATTAGTCTGTCAAAGTCATCTCCGGCATTATCTATGAGATAATTTTTGATTTCATCTCCCCATCCAAGAATACGGGAATATAATTCGTCCGCTGCTTTTCTAGTAAATGTTGTTGCAAGTATTTCATTAGGCTTGATATCATCAACAAATATATATTTTAGTATTTTAAGTACAATTACTGTTGTTTTTCCAGATCCAGGACCTGCTACAATAAAAAGTCCTTCATTTGCTTTTGAAAGAATAGCTTTTTTCTGGTCATGGTTAGATGAAATATCTCTTTTCAAAATATTCACTACTATATCTTCAAATTCTTCATAACTAATCATTGTAATACCTAAAAATTTTATTATATAATATTTATTATTCAATTAATATATAAATAATTAGAGAGCATTTGATTAGTAATCCACGAATAATTTAAATATTATATCAAATTAATATAATATCTGTAAAGCTATTTTTAATGATTATTATGTTAGACTCTCCAATTGATGCATTTAAAAATGATATTAGGTTTAGAGACCATATTGCTCATGTTGAAACTATACCTGCTAAAAAAGCCAGTTTCAAAAAAATACCTAATTTAAATGATAAAATCATTGATTACTTGGATTCTAAAGAGATTAAATTATATAATCACCAGGCTGATACTTATGAAGCCATAAAAAGGGATGAAAATGTTATTTTAACTACAACTACTGCTTCGGGTAAAACCTTGGCATTCAATCTTCCTATCATGGATTCATTGATTGAGGATGAAAAGGCAACTGCCCTTTATATTTATCCTGCAAAAGCTCTGTCAAATGACCAGCTTAATGTTTTAAAGAAATTGGAAAAAGATTTGGATATTGATATTAAACCAAGAACTTATGATGGGGATACTCCAAAGTCCCAAAGGTATAATATACGTCAAAAATCAAGAGTTATTCTGACAAACCCCTATCAGCTCCATTTAATACTGTCCTGGCACCATCAATGGGAGAGATTTTACCGAAATTTAAAATATATTGTAATAGATGAAGCCCATTATTACAGGGGGGTTTTCGGATCAAATGTGGCTTTTTTAATTAGAAGATTAAAGAGAATAGCTAATTTCTACGGGTCAAATCCTCAGTTTATCCTATCATCAGCAACGCTGGCAAATCCTTTGGAGCTGGCTAATAAATTGACTGGTGAAGAATTCACATTAATAGATAATGATACTTCACCTAGCGGTGAAAAAGATTTTATTTTATTCAATCCATTTAAAAATTATAGAAACTCGGCTGAATCATCAGCACCATCAATTCATGTAGTGACAGCAGACATATTTCGTTACCTGATGCTTAAAAACATTCAGACATTGTGTTTTACCGTTTCTCGAAAAATCACGGAATTGATTGCAATGTGGTCTAAAAAGGATGCTAAACTGACTGATGGTAAGCTGGATAATTCCCGTATTGCAGCATATCGTGCAGGTTACAGACCGGAAGAAAGACGTGAAATAGAAGAAGGCTTGAAATCACGTAAATATTTGGGCGTTACATGTACCAATGCATTGGAACTGGGTATTGACATCGGTTCACTTGATGCAGTTATAATATCCGGTTTTCCGGGAACCATGATGTCTACATGGCAGCAAAGCGGAAGGGCAGGAAGAAGCAACCAGAAATCCCTGGCAATTTTGCTTGCATTTGAAAACCAGCTGGATCAGTATTATATGAACAATCCAAAAGCATTTTTCTCCAAGCCTCAGGAAAAGGCAATCATTGATTTGTCAAACCCGATTCTTCAAGAAGCGCACCTTTTATGTGCTGCAAATGAACTTCCTTTAAAAAAGGGAGAAGCATTAACATACTTTAACATATCTGATGATGTTTTGGATGAAATGGTTGAAAATGATGATTTGTACCTGTCAAGGCTTGGAAACTACACTTATAAATATGATGACAATCCAGCATTCGACCATTCTCTGGATCAGATATCTTCTGAAGAATTTAAAATAATGAATAATGGAAGATTGTTGGAAACAATGGAACGTTCACAGGTATATCGTGAAGCGCATGAAGGTGCAATCCTAATCAATAAGGGAGAAACATATACTGTTGATAACATTAATTTAAAATCAGGTTATGTCAATGTTTCCAAGAAGAATGTTGACTATCATACGATGGTGTTAAATGATACGCAAGTCAATGTGGTGTCAAAGGAATTCAAACGCCAATATGGAGATTTAACGATTCATTTTGGAGAACTGAACGTTAAAAAGGACTATTACAAATACAAAAAAATGCAGCATTCAAGGGTACTTGGAATGTATCCTCTTGATTTGCCTCCTCTCAAATTCAAAACAAAAGGCTTATGGTTTACAATACCTCAAAACGTAAAGGATGAACTAAAGAAATTGTATCCTGATGATGATGAAGTTTTTGAAGGTGGCCTTCATGGTGCTGAACATGCATTGATTGGACTATTTCCTCTGCAGGTAATGTGTGACCGCTTCGATATAGGAGGAATGTCAACAGCATATCACAAAGATACAGAAGAGGCTACAATATTTATTTATGACGGATATGAGGGTGGAATTGGAATATCTGAAAAGGCAGTTGATGTCTTTGTAGAGCTGTTGGAATCAACTCTGGATTTGATTAAAAACTGTAAATGCAGAAACGGTTGTCCGTCATGTATTTATTCTCCAAAATGCGGAAACGATAACAAGCCGCTTCACAAAAAGGCAACTGAATATATCTTGCAATATATGCTTGATGAATCAATGAAAAATAACTCAAAAGTAGTAACGGAAGAAGTCATTAGTCGCGGTGATGATTTATATGCTCAGGCACTGGATCTTTACACTGAACATCAATATTCTCAGGCAAAGGATTTGCTTCATGAAATATTGAATGATGATGCCAATAATTTAAATGCAAATCTTTTAATGGCTCATGTTCTATATGAACAGGGAATAGAAGATGTTGCAACTTATTATGCAAGAAAAGCCCTTAAAATTTCTCCTTCAAATACCAATGCAGCAGAACTGTTGCATAAAATGCAATTTGTTCCAGCAAAGATTGAATTTAGCCATAAAACTATTGAAAAAGAAGAATCTATTGAAGAAGTTGATGAAGGAAAATCCTTTGATGATGTTGATACATTATATGAAGAGGCATATGACTTATTTATTCAGGGTGATTTGGATACTGCACGGGAATTGCTGGAAGAGCTATTGGCTATTGATGATACTCATGTGGAGGCAACTGCATTGATGGGTTTTGTTTACAGAAGGGGCGGACTATTTACAGAAGCCATGGAATATGCGCGTAAAGCTTCCAAGTTAGATAAAAATAATGAGATGGTTCGTGAATTAATTAAGGAATTGTCTTAAATTGTTTATCATATTTCATATAAAAATAGATATTTTTAAGTTATTTTTTGGTGATGGTTTGGCTTTGTTTAAGGTGCTCCGGAATATGCGCTGAAACCTTCTTTAAAGTGTTCGCATACTTTTTTCAGCTCTTCCGGTATGTCAATGTGTTGGGTACAGTAATCAATGCATGTTCCACAATATGTACAGTCATCAGCAGACACCTTTTCATCTGCTAACTTGTCAAAGTAATTCCTGTAGATATTTGATTCAGGTTGGGCTTTGCTTTTATTATATAGGGAGAAATATTCAGGAATTGGAATCATTTCAGGACATGCGTCGATACAGTATCCGCAATCGCTGCATGGAACAGCTACTTTGGCATTGAGCTTATCAGCCATTTTTTCTAAAAATTCACTTTCTTCATCACTCAATACATCAAAGTTTTCAAATGTATCGCAGTTATCAAGCAAATCATCCATATTGCTCATTCCAGTTAATACAATCTTAACATGTTCAAGTGATGCGCAGAATCTTAATGCAAAGCTTGCTATTGATTTATCTGGATTGAATTGTTTAAACTCATCTTCAATTTCCTTTGGAGGATTTACAATGACTCCTCCTTTTAATGGTTCCATAACATAAACGTCAAGGCCGTGTTCAACACATAAATCATAGCATTTGCGTGCTTCAATAATCGGATCTTCCCAGTCAAGATAGTTCAATTCTAGCTGAACAACATCTAAAAAGTCTCCATATTTGTCTAGAACCTCTTTTAATAGTTTTGAATTGTCATGGAAACTGAAACCTATTTTTTTAGCAATTCCATTTTCTTTCATTTTTTTAATATATTCAAACGCTTTTGCATTTTCAGCTAATTTGTACCATGGAACGTTGATGTTGTGTATAAAGAATACATCAAAGTAATCTATTCCCAATCTTTCAAGCATTTCTGCTACAAACTTGTCATTGTCCTTTTCGGATGTCAATGCCCAGGTCGGCATTTTGTCACATATCTGATAGGATTCTCGCGGGTATCTTTCAACTATTGCTTTTCTAATAGCTATTTCGGATATTCCGTTATGGTATGCATAGGATGTATCAAAATAATTAAATCCTTTTTCCATGTAAATATCTACCATCTGATTAAACAGTTCCTGGTCAACACTTGCAGGATTATTTTTATCAGTTAATGGAAGTCTCATACATCCGAAACCAAATTTTTCTTTAAAAGTCATTGTTACTGCTCCCTCTTTAATTTAATACTATTTTATATTTAATGACTATATAAATGTTGTTAATTGCAACAATTGATGTATTACCTAAATATTATTGGGATATTAAATACTTTTATTAATGTAATAAAACAATAATTAATGTATAAATAATTATATTTTTTAATAGGTGAAATTAATGCATGAATTATCAATGGCTCAAGGAATAATTGATGCAGTTATTGAAACTGCAGAAAATAATAATGCAACTGAAGTCAATGAAATTACAATTGAACTTGGAAGACTGGCAATGGTTAATCCTGAACAATTAGAATTTATTTTAGGTGTTTTAATTGAAAATACAATCTTGGAAGATGCAAAGATTATTTTTGAAGAAATTCCAGTAGAAATTGATTGTCATGACTGTAATTTCCATGGGGTGGCTATATTGGACGATAAAGATCATTATGCTCCTATCGTCAAATGTCCTGAATGTGACAGTTATTCTATTGAAATATTAAATGGAAAGGATATAGTCGTTAAAAATATAGTTATAGAAAAACCTGAAGATAATTAAGTTATATGGTGATATAATGCATCAAGTAGCAGATGTAGAAGTTGCAAAAAATATTATGGATGCTAATAAAAAATTAGCAGATAAAAATAAGAAAAATTTAGAAGAAAAAGGAATATTCTGTGTTGATTTTGTTGGAGCAATTGGTTCCGGTAAAACAACTTTAGTAGAAGAAATTATTGATAATACTGATTATAAAATAGGTGTTTTAGCTGGAGATGTAATTTCTAAATTTGATGCTGGAAGAATAGAAAAACATGATGTTCCTGTTGTAGGTTTAAACACTGGCAAAGAATGTCATCTTGATGCTCATTTGGTAGGTCATGGTATTGCAGATTTACCTTTGGATGATTTGGATATGCTTATAATTGAAAATGTAGGTAATTTAATCTGTCCTGTAGACTTTGAATTGGGTTCCCACATGAGAATAGTTGTTGTAAGTGTCACTGAAGGAGACGACACTGTTGAAAAACACCCGATTATTTTCCAAACATCTGATGCTGTTGTTATCAACAAAGTAGACTTGGCTGATGCTGTTGGTGCTGATGCTGATAAAATGGTTAATGATGCATTAAAATTAAATCCTAATATTAAAGTCATTAAATCCAGTTTAAAAGATGGTACTGGATTAGATGAAATCATTAAATGTATTGAAGAAGCTATGAACAATTAATTTCGGTGATTTTTTGAAAATTTGGATTGATATTTCTAACGCTCCTCATGTAAGGTTTTTTAAAGATGTTATCAAATATCTTGAAGCTGAAGGTGAAGATTTAATTGTTACTGCTAGGCAATTTGGAGATATTCATAAATTATTGAATATGTATGATATAGACTTTATTTCTGTTGGAAAACATGGTGTAAGTTTATATGATAAATTAAGAGAAAGTACTTCAAGAGTTTACAATCTTGTTGATATTATAGCTGATGAAAGGGTTGATGTCGCCCTTAGCAAGCATTCTATTGAACTTCCTAGAATCACATTTGGTTTAGGAATTCCAAGTTTGTACGTTTTAGACAACGAACATGCTCTTGCAGCTAATAAGTTAACATTGCCTTTATGTGATAGAATTATCACTCCAAGAAAAATCGATTTTTGGAAATTAATGAAATTTGGAGCTGATCCAAATACTATTATTCCATATAACGGTACTTCTGAATTAATGCACTTTAAAAGTTTTATTTATAATGATGATGTTTTTAAAGATTTAAATTTAAAACTTGAACATCCTAAAACTATTTTAATGAGGCCTGAACCGTCTCTTGCATCATATTTGGATGCAGATTGTAGAAAATCTGTTTTATCTCCAATTGTTGATGAATTGAAAGACCATGCAAATATATTAATATTGCCTAGATTTAAAGAGCAAGCTGATATTTTTGAAGGTATTGACCATGTTACAATATTGGAGCCTCCTGTTGACACTTCAAGTTTAATGAAAAAGTGTGATTTAGTCATTGGTGCCGGAGGAACAATGAACAGGGAAGCAGCTATTTTACAAACTCCTGTTATTTCATGTTATCCTGGAGAAACATTATCAGTTGATCAGTATTACATTGATCAAGGTTTAATGTATAGATCAAATAATTCAAATCAAGTAATTACCAAAGCATTGGAATTTTTAAATAATCCTCATGAAAAAATTGATTTGAAAACTGATGATTTATTCCAGATTATTATAGATAACTTATATGATTTAGGTAAAAATGGTAAATAGTTTTTTATATTACTTTTACCAATAATATTTATTAAGGGCTGGTAGCTCAGATGGTAGATCGTCGCCTTGGCATGGCGGAGGCCCCGGGTTCAAATCCCGGTCAGTCCACTTTATTTTATTAAATAAGTTTCAATTGTGATTAAATTATGATGTTAATAGCGCAAAATCATTTACAACTGATATTGGAAATAGGAATAATGATGTTTGTATTATTAGTCTTTTTCCTTAATTTAGTTCCATTATCTTTAAGTGTTGTAACATTTTTATCTTTATTCTTAGCAGGAGGTTTTACTCTTCTTTTCGGAGCAGATATTGCTTTGCTTGTAGTATCTTCAAGTCAGGCAGAGTTTACTCACCCTTTCGGACCTATTGCGCTTCTTGGTGCGGTGACTGCATTAGCGTCGCTGAAGGTTATGCGGAACTCGGGAGTAGATGTTAGGCCACTTAGAAGATTTGTAATCTTATTTATAGCAGGTATTACCATATTTGGTGGATTAATGCATAGATCTTTCTTGTTATTATGGATTTTAGGTTTATTCTTAGGTTACACCATTTTATCAAAAACATTCAGAGAAAAATCCATATTTACACTTAAAAGAATCATGCTCTTTTTCGGTATAGCTATAGCTGGATTTTTAAGTTTGGAAGTTATTTCAAGAATTTCAGGAATGACTATCTTTTCACCAATGTTGAGATTAGGTAGGATTGAACAGTATTCTTCATCCAGTGTAAAAATGGTATTGAATAATATACAGCTAATAGGACATAATGGAAATGCTTCTTATTGGGGTGCTGAAGGTACCGCATTTGCTGAAGGTTATATTACCCTTCCGATGCAATTGGTTTTATTCTTTGGTCTTCCGTTTCCAATGTTTTTCGGTATATTAGTTAACCAAAAAGATACTGTTGATTATATGCTTCCAGGTATTCTCGGTTATGGATTTGACTTTGGATATTTAGGTCTTATTGGATTAATGGTATTTGTATTAGGAACAATTATCATTGGATTTAAAATATTATCCATGTATAGAGATAAAAGAGAGAAAAACAGTAAAAAATACTTAGGTAAAGAAGTATTGTTAACTGGTGCATTAGCAGCATTTTGTTCACAGGCATTAATTGGTTTATTTATATTTAATAGGACAATTAACGGTACTGCACTTTTATCATTCATGTTCTTAGGTTGTTTAATTTTGGCAAATGCAGTTACATTAAAATCAAGAACTTAAATAAGTGGGAGGAATATTTTTATGAAAGCTTTGATATTATTAGGATGTCCTGAAACTCCATCTCAAACTCCTATGGCAGTTTATGCATTTAGTAAATTGACTCAATCTGGTTATGATGTTACAATAGCAGCTAATCCTGCCGCTTCAAAATTAGTTAAAGTTTCTGATCCTGAAAATTATTATAATCTTAATCTTGTAGATTTGGAGAGAACTTTAGGTGAAATTAAAGAAGGAGATTATGATTTATTAGTCGGTTTTGTTCATAAAGATGCTGCCGCAGCATTTTTTGTAACATTTGATCAAATTTTAAACACCAAGTCTATTGCATTGGTATTTGAAAGAGACCTTGATTTGGTTGGTGAATTTGTTGATATGATTGAAGAAAGTGGAAGTAAAGCTAAAATTTATGCTGTAAGAGCATTCCATAATCCTTCACCTATTAAAGTTAATTTTGATAAAGCATTAAAGGAGTTGGAATAAAATGTCATTTTGTTTAGATACTTATCTCCAACAATCAGATAATTATGAAATTCACGCATCAAAAGCAGGTTTTAAAGATTGTGCAATGATTATTCGTTTTAAAGCTGATGAAATTGTTTATGTTAAACCTGGTGATCAGGTATTAGGTGTTCGTGTTATTGGAATTCCACCTATTCCTATTGGAATTGATGATAAAAAAGGAACTGTTTTTATTCCATACACAAAACCATGTCACGGTACTTCTGTTGTAGAATTACCTATTGATGCTGAAGAAATTGATAAAATTAGAGAATTGAATACTCAATAAGTGGTTATTATGCTCTCCACAGTTGTAGGTAGTTATCCTGTTGAATTAAAAGAACCGTCTGGTTTTAAAGATAAACTTCTTAATACTTTTGGAGCTTATGATCCTTTTAAAGAATCTATTAAGCAGGCTGTATTTTCTCAACTTGATGCCGGTGTTGATATTGTATCTGATGGTCAGGTAAGGGGGGATATGGTTTCTAGTTTTTCAAAGTATATTCCCGGATTTAAAATAAAAGATGGAAATACATATGTTGTTTCTAAGATTTTAAGACCTATTGGCGAAATTTCTGTTAAAGATTTGCTTTATGCCAAAAATTTAATCAGTAAATATTATAATGGTAATGTTCCTGAAGGCAAAGGAGTTAAAGGTATCATTACAGGTCCTTCAACCATTATTCATTCATCCAGAATCTCTTATTTTTATAAGGAAAAGGACGATGCCATTATTGATTTGGCACACAGTTTAAAATCAGAAGTCAATGCTATTGAACATAGGGTTAAGCCGGTTTATATTCAGGTGGATGAACCATTTTTATCAACAGGCATGGTAAACATGAAGGTTGCCCGTGAAGCTATTGATATATTGCGTGATGGTTTAAGCATTCCACTGGCCATGCATGTTTGCGGTACCCTTGAAGGAGCATATAAAGACCTTGCTAATTTCAATGTTGATATTCTGGATTTTGAATTTGCTGGAAATAATGTTAATTTAGGTATTTTGGAGAAAAATATTGATTTATTTAAAGGCAAAAAAATAGGATTTGGATGTATTGATTCTTCTATAAACGAAGTTGATTCAAAAGATAAAACCGAAGAGTTAATTTCAAAAGGTGTTGATATTATTGGAAAAGATAATATACTCCTTGATCCCGATTGTGGCCTTAGAAGAGCGCCAATGGATGTTGCCTATGACAAATTGAAATTAATGAATGATATAAAAGATAAATATTAAAATTTGTCTTTACATGATCTTGGGAAAAAGCAAGTGCTTGTTTTTTTCCAATAACAGTTATTGCACATTATGCATTTGCTTTGTCCATTGCCTTTCAGTTCCCACTCAACTAAAAATGTTGGATCAGCTACAAAAGGCCTTTGCATAGAAATGAATTCAATTTTTGATTTATTTAAGATATTGTTGATTTGATTTTGATTATTGACTCCACCACCCATAATAACCGGAATATTGACATTCTCCATAATTTTTTCACTTTCCTCAATTAATGGATTTTTCTTTTTAATTTCTCTTGAGGTAAATTCAGAAGGAGTTCTGTCATTATCTTTTGAAAAGAACTGTGGGGAGCGTGGACGTGTAATCTGTAAACTGTCAACTCCATGTTTTTCAAGTAGTTTGGCTATTTCTATTGTATCATCTATGGTCATTCCGCCGGATTGAATTTCAAATGCATTTAATCTTACATTGATGTGGAGTTTTGTATTTTGTTTTATTACTTTAATCATTTCTAAAACTATTCTTAAACGATTAACGGTACTTCCACCGTATTTGTCTTCTCTTTTATTGAAATATGGACTAATAAATCTTGTTAAGAAATAATAATTTCCTAAAGCTATTTGAACACCGTCAAATCCAGCATAATCAATTTTTTGACAAGCTATTATAAAATCAGTTTGAATTTTTCTTATATCCTCAATAGATAGGTCTTCTACGCGCATGTTCTGTTCTGCATGCTTGTTGAATTGTACAAATCCAAGTTGTGCAAAAATAGGAACATCATAAACATGAACTAAATCGGTCAAATCCTTAAATTCACGAACAAAACGTTTAAAATGAGGAGTATGTGAATATTTTGAAAACGCATCTCTTGGATAAAGTGATATTAATTCAGTAATTATTAAACCAACACCACTTGCAGCGATGTTTTCGTAACGATTATATATTTCAGGTGTTAAATTACCTGAGCTTTCTCTTTCGGATTCCCATAATCCAGTTCGTATTATACGACTGTTAAGATTTAAATCTCCAAATTTACAATAATCAAATAAATCTTTCATATTTATTATTTAGTTGATTATATTATAAATATTATATTTGAATGGTGAATGGTAAGTAAAAGTTAATTTGTGGGATATGATTTTTCCCACTTCATCGATATTCATGTTTAAAGTTTGCATCATATAACTTGGATGGTGTAAAATCACCAGGGTCTAAAACATCTCCCACCACAATCATTGCAGTCTTCGTTATATTAGCTTCTTTAACTTTACTTGCAATATCCTTTAACGTTCCTCTTATTATTTCTTGGTCTGGCCAAGTTGCTTTTTTGACTACTGCTACTGGGGTGTCTTCAGTGTAGCCTTCGAGTAGTTCATCAACAACTTTATCAATCATGGAGATTCCAAGAAATATGCACATTGTTGCATTGTGTTTTGAAAAGCTTCTGATACTTTCAAGTTCCTTTTTAGGTGTTCTTCCTGCAGGACGTGTGATAATAACACTTTGTGAAACTTCAGGTATTGTCAGTTCCGCTTCAAGTGCACTAGCTGTTCCAAATAATGAACTTACTCCGGGAATAATTTCATATTCAATGTTAAGTTTTTTCAATTCACGTATTTGTTCGCCGATAGCACCATAAATTGCAGGATCTCCTGTGTGAACACGAGCAACAAGTTTATCTTCTTCTATTGCTTTGGCCATAATGTCAATTGTTTCTTCAAGATTTAAGTAAGCACTATTGTGTACATCGCAATTTTCTTTTCTTGGAGCTAATACTTCTTTGTTAACAAGTGAACCTGCATAAATAATCACATCTGCTTTTTCAATAACTTTTCTTCCTTTAACAGTTATCAAATCAGGGTCACCCGGTCCGGCACCAATAAAAATAACTTTAGCTGTCATAAATATTAATTTATTTAATCTAGTATATATTTATTATCTGCTTCAATATTACTCATTAAAGGCAATATTGCTTTTAAAAATGAGTTAAATTTATTAATTTCAAAGATAATGTAAAATTATGGATAATCAAGGTTTTATTTCAGTAGAATTTTTATTTTCACTTTTTATAATATTAATCATAGCTACTGGTTTAATAGTTTATTCGCAAAATACAATAAATTCTGCTTTGGATATTGAATATGACTTAAATCACAGGATGATTCTGGATGATGTTGCAAATACTATCAATCAGGTAGATTCACAGGGCGAATTTTATTCAAAGGATATAAAATTGCCTGTAACGGGTAAAAATTATGAAATAACACTGGATAAAAATAAATTAACCATTGAATATGAGAATAAAAAAGGAGAAATCTTTGTTCCATTTGTTGAACCCTATTCAACTTATAGGATGTATCCAGGTCATATTTATGTAATTGAAAAAACACACGAAGGAAAAATATTGATAACATGATGTTTGACAGTAAAGGACAGGTCAGTGCAGAGTATTTATTGTTGTTCGGTTCATTAATTGTAATAATATTGATTTCATTATCATTTATTGCATCGCAGCATGAATTGACTATGGCAATGGCTGCCGCAAGGAATGGTGTAAATGACGGAAGTCTATACTCAACAAGTGCAATTTATCCCAAAGACACATACAATGATTATTCAAAGGAAAATTATAACATGCTTATTCCCTCATCAGTTGAAATAATTAATATCAGCTATACTGATATGGGATATGATTCCAATTTTGATAAGCAAAGAATTCAGTTTAAGGTATATGCCCATTCATCAAAAGATTTTGATAAAAAGGAGCTGGATTCCATTGGTGAGAGAATTAATTATAACTTAAGAAAATCTATAGCCTTAACTTTCGAGACAACACAGGCAACAAATAAATTATTTAATCCCGTTTTTTCAGACCACTATATTTTTACAACAGCAAATGTTAAGTGGGTTTAAGGTATAATAATAATTAGGTGTTAATATGGAAGATAGATTTGAAAAAGGTATGAGCATATTAAAAATTACTAATGGGGATACAATTGAAGAAATTTTTAAGGAACTTGAAGATATCGCTCCTGATTTAGGACGTTTTATTGTTGAATTCCCATATTCTGAGATATATACTCGTGAAGAAGTTGATTTAAAAACTCGTGAATTATGTACTGTTGCTGCCCTAACTGCAATTGGAACAATTCCTCAGCTTAAAGATCACATTAATGCAGCTTTGGCCGTTGGAAATACTCCTCGCGAAATTGTAGAAATCATAATGCAGATGACTGCTTATGCAGGATTTCCAAAAGCTATCAATGGTGTAATGGCTGCAAAAGAAGTATTTAAAGAAAAAGATTTACTTCCTGTGGAATGATATTGATGTATTCTGAAGAAGAAAAAGCAGAATTAATGAAAGAATTAAAAGAAATGGAGTCCCTTAAGGTTGATACGGGCAACGAAGGTGAAATCCTGCAGAATGATTTAATTGATTATATTGAAAATGGAAACGGCGATAAGCAAGATTTGATTTTTCGCATTGAATTATTCACATATGCTTTCAAATTATTTTCAAGAAAAGAAGTAAAATTAGATAATAATCAATTTATAGTGTATTTAAATGATTCAATTTTAGATTATGAAAAAATAGATTTAATAACAAAAGATTTAAATAAATTTGAATTGGTTATAGAAGCGGTTGAAGATAATGGCGAAATATTAATTAATTTGAATTTCACTTATCATTATTAAATATTAAAAATTTTACGTGCATTGTTGGTAGTTATTCTATCAACAGTTTCCATATCTTCATTTTGGAGTTCAGCTATTTTTTTAACTGCATTAACTACATTTAATGGTTCATTTCTTTCATCTTTGGTCATGGCTAAGTATGGACTATCAGTTTCAGTTAAAACATGGTCAAGAGAAATGTTTTTAATTAAATCCTGATGTTGTTTTGAGTAACAAAGCATTGTAGAAAAGCTCATAAAGTAATTGTCCTTTTCCATTATTCTTCGGGCGGTTTTAGCACTTCCGCTGTAACAGTGGAATATTACATATGGAATATCATCGTATTCCAAAACGATGTTCAGTGCTTTTTTTTCGCAGTCACGTACATGCATAAGCAATGGCACTTTATATTCATTGGCTAGTTCTATAAAACTTAAAAAGATGTCTTTTTGTTTTTCACGCATTGCTTTGTCTTTAACATAAAAATAGTCCATTCCAACTTCGCCAATTGCAACAATGTTATTAATATTTTCAATTAAATGGGCATGGGCTTGTTTTAATTCTTCATCACTGCAATTTTGTGAAGAAACGGGGTGATATCCGAAAGATGGGTAAATGAATCCTTCATATTCAGAACATAATTCAAGAACACCTTTATTGCTTTCATATCCTATTCCTGAAACAATAACTGCATCTAATTTGTCCTTTGCTCTAGATATGACCTCTTTACGGTCATCATCATATTCTTCAAAATCAATGTGGCAATGTGTGTCTATCATTGTTATACTCCAAATCTGCGTTCTCTTGCCTGATAAGATCTTATTGCCCTTAAGAAATCAACTTTTCTAAGTTCCGGCCATAATGTCTCACAGAAGTATAATTCTGAGTATGATGATTGCCATAATAAAAATCCGCTTAAGCGTTCTTCACCGCTTGTTCTGATAATTAGATTTGGATCATCAAGTCCTTCAGTATACAAGTTTTTACTTACTAAGTCTTCATCGACATCATCAACGGTGATTTTACCTTCCTGAACATCATTAATAATCTTTTTAAATGAGTCAATGATTTCCAATCTTCCATCGTAACCAATAGCTAGGTTGAAAAGTCTTTTATCATAATGTTTTGTAGCATCTTCTGCTTCTTTTATAGCTTCTTTTACTTCATCCGGAAGTAGTTCAGTTCTTCCAACAACTTTAACTCTTACTTCGTTTTTATGAATTTTTTCGTGGTCTACTAATTTTTTAAAATTTATTACAAATAGTTTCATCAATCCCTCTACTTCATCTTTTGGTCGGTTGAAGTTTTCTGTTGAAAATGCATATGCGGTAACTATTTCTATTCCTAGTTCTATACTCCAGTCTAAAACGTTTTCTAGTGAATCTACTCCAAGTTCATGACCTTTAAGAACATTTTTATTTCCTTGAAGTTTAGCATATCTCCTGTTACCGTCCATAATGATAGCTACATGTTTTGGCATTTTATTAGGGTCTAAACCCCTTGAAATATACCAATCATATATTTTATAGATTATGTTCTCGCCCATTTGAATTACCTAAAAGTTATTATTAATTAAATATATGTTGTTATCTATTATATAATATTGGCTAATTTATACGCTAATTTTAAACTCCTTAAATATCCTTTGATATTTTGGTCACGGCTTGTATCGATATATATGCTGTTTATTCCAAATGTTACCGCTCCGCAGCTTGGCCAGGAATTTACTAAAACTAATGTTCTGAATATGATGTTTCCCATTATTCCATTTGGAGCTATAATAATGTTGCACTTATCTTTTATAGCTTTTTCAATTAATATGTAGTGATTTATAACTTCAAAATCAGTATTTTCCTTAATCAATTTAGTCAATTCATTACTTTCATCAATGGATTTGGATATTTCTTCACTTCTTCCGTAATCTCCTTTTCTTCCTGATGCCATTACTGCAATTTTAGGAATTTTGGACTGTTTTTTAAGAAATTCTCCACAGTAGATTGCAATTTTTAATTTATCTTCAATTGTTGCTCCCTCATCAATTCCAACAGGAGTTAGTAAAAATTCAATATTATTTCCGTTAATATATGTGGCTCGGGAAATATCACTAAATTTACTTTTTAATTCTTTCATAACGCTTGATGCAGGTAGTGATCCTCTTACAACTGCATTAACATTATCATCCAGTATGGCTTTAACTAAATCATTATCATTGTCAACAGTTATTATTTCTACATTGTTATTTTCTTTTTTAAAAGCTTCACATGCCTTAATAACATCTTTGTTTTTGCCAAGTCCAACTGCTATTTTAATCATTAGTATTATATTTATATTGTTCAATGATATAATCTTATTTTAAATATTTCGAAAGATTAACTATAGTTATAAAAAGATATTTGTTTTTTTTAAAAAAGAGCATATTGTCTAATTGATTTTATTTGAGTTCAATTTTATTATTTTTTATTGAACATATTTGTACAATGTATCTTTTTTATTTTATATTTTACAATACATTAATATATATGATTGAATAATAATTATATTTATGAATGAAGAAGAAGTTTTAAATTCATTAGGTTATGTGATGGCTTCAACATATAGGCTTAGTGTAATACAATATATTGGTAATGGTGTTAAAATACCATCGGACATTGCTAGAAAGATAGGGGTTAGAACAAATCATATTTCAAATGTTTTATCAGATTTAAAGGATCATGGTTTGGTTATTTGTTTAAATGAAAATGCCCATAAAGGAAGATTATATAAAAATACGGAACTTTCACTAGAGATTTTAAAATATTTAAATCAAATGGATTAAAAAAATAAAAAATTATGATGATTTGTTAAAATCATCAATTGCACTGTCAACCAATTCAATAACACTATCTGCTAAATCAGGATATTCATCGTTAATTGCCACAGGGATATTGTCACAATAAACTACCTTAATACCAGCTTCAATGGCGTCTTTTGTTGCAACGTCAACAGCAGCTGCCTTGAGTTCAGTTAACATGACATCTGCTTTATCCATATATTTTGCCATATCCTCTTTTAAAAGAGGTCTATTGGATAAATGGGATGTAGTACCAATAACTTCACAGGAATAATTTTCTTCCAAATAACTTACTAATTTATCTTTAACTTCTTCAGGTGCGGTTGTAGCAAACAAAACTTTTTTTCCAGATATATCTTCCAGAGGTTTAGGTCTGAATACTGTTGAAATAATCGTTGCATCAGGATTAATCTCCTTTATGAATGATTCGATTTCAGTTATTTTTTCACTGCTTGCCATAGGTTCTTCACACATAGTTAAAATCACCAGATTACCTAAGGAAATTCTATAAGGACCAAAGTAAGTTGTTAAATTAGTGATTGGTTGGTTTGCTCCTATTAATGCTATTTTTTTATTTGTTTTTATTGGCGGTATGGCGGCACCGCTTCCTTCAAATATGGCAAATTTGGATTCCACTTCATTGGCAAGGCGAGCACCTTTTTTCATATTGGTTAAAAATACTTCACCGGCCATTCCTCCACCACATCGTCTACAGCCAATGGTTAAAATTCTGCTCATCAATGCATCTTCCCAGTGGTCACTTGCTGCGTGAACTCCTTTTTGGGATTGTTCCAATAGAAATTCGGCTGAAATTTCAAGTTCTTCACCATGAACAATTTCAGGTTCTTCAGGCCCTCCTCTGCCCATAGCTATAACACAGGGTTCATAACCTTTTTTATCAATTAATCTGGATACAAAACCAGAAACCGCAGTTTTTCCAATACGTTTTCCAGTTCCAAGAATAGTTATTGAAGGTTTTTGCATAACGTCATATTCACTGTGAGGTTCGAATTTAAAATCTGGTCCTTCATAGGTAATTCCTTCATTCAGGACTTTGCATGCTATTTTGAATCTTTTTGGATAGTCCAAGATAGGTTCATCACTTAAGTCCATCACTGCATCAATATCATATTGTCTGATCATGTCAACAATAATGTCATAAGGAATATCTTTATCTTTTGCAAATTGAACGGGAACTCCCAGAACTTGTGAATAGGATTCTTCTGTATCATCTCTTAACTTTTCAGTTCCACCTATAAAAACAACAGCAGAAATATCAATATGCTCTATTTTATTCAATGTATCAATTGCTTCTTGTGTGACTGGTAGATAATGTTCACCATCAACAAGACAAAGCATTTTTGTTAGACTAGTCATGGTTAACTATTTTGGAATTGGATTATATATACATTATTTTTTTCTATTAATCTTTAATTAATATATAATTTTACTTTATCTAAAATAGTCATATTAATGCCTATATTTAAATATGATTAAAAATAATATTATAGTATTCATATAGAAAAGAAGTTAATTATATAATTAATTCAAAACTTTTTACTCGAATTAATTAATGACATATTTATAGGTTAGATATTTATGTATAAAGATGAAATGATACAATTACATCAATTTTTAGTTTATGTTTTAAAATATTTATCAGAGGATGATCAAATCACTAATGATTGTAGCGAATATATTTCACTAAAAATAAGCCCACATCATATTCATAAAACCAAAGCGGAACATAAACATGCTATTTTTGTTTTATGTAAGATAATCTCTGAAGTAATTGCCGATAAAGATAATCATTCAATACCTGATAATGTATGCAATTCTTTAGCGGATTTGGTCACACGCTCCGAAAAAGAAATTAACGTAGCTTAATTTTCTTTTTTTTAACTTTTTTTTTTCAATGTTTAATATTAAATTCATCGCTTTCAACGATTTTTGGCAGTTTACCTATAGTTCCAACATTTTTATCTGATATAATTAAAATGCCGTCAAAGAATTCTTTATAGTTTTCCCCACAGTCTAGAGCATTTGAAACTTTATCTTCACTATTTTCACCATTCACTTCATTCGCAATTCTTGTTGCAATTCCATCAGCCAATGAAGGACTTTTGGAAATAACGGTAACGCTGTCGGATGAACCGAAGCTTATTGAATGGCCGATTTTTCCTGATGATGTACAGATGCCTAATGGTTTTTTCCTGGATTTTATTTTAAAGGCAATATTGTTTCCTAAAATTTCATTGTTTGAATAAATTCCACATAAAACATCCTCATCATTAACAAGAGCTATATCTCCGCCATTTTCTACAATTGAATAAGTACTTCCATTATCAATCAAATAATCTAGACTCATTTCAGAAATTGTACCTGCAACACATGCCATAGGGCCTACATCGGCTTTTGATGATGATTCATACATTTTCAAAACAATTTCAGATAGGTTTTCACTATTGTATTTCAATGGTTCGATGGACAATAAAAAGTCAGGATTTTTAGCAATGTATCTTTTTAATTCCTGTCTGATTTTAAGTATATATGGTTTTAGATTAATATTATCTAAATCACTTTTCAATCGTATATGTGTCTGGTCGATATCAATTTCTTCAAAATGCATATGATAATATATGTAAATGGTTATTATAATATTGATGCTTTTGTACAAATGTTGGTTTTTAGTTTCATTTTTTATTTTGGCTTTAATATTTTTTTAAATATGGAAAAGAAAAATTTTAATTAAAAGAAAAAGTTTAATATAAATATTATATAATAATATAATAAAAGTTAACGATTGTGATATTTTGAAAGCATTTGATTTTTTATTAAATAAAAGAGAAGAAAAGCCTAGAAGTAAAGGCATTACTATGGTCCTGGATAAAGGTTTAGGTCTCGAAACTGCCGAAAGTCTAATGAATATTTCCGGGGAATACGTTGATTATTTAAAATTCGGATGGGGTACATCCATAATTCATGATGAGGATATTATAAAAGCAAAGGTTGAAATGTATAAGAATCATAATATTATTCCATATACTGGAGGAACATTATTTGAATTGGCTTATATGAATGAAAAATTGGATGAATTTTTCATGAGAGCTAAAGAATTAGGTTTTCCAGCTATTGAAATATCTGACGGATCTGTTAATATTCCTCATGAAAACAAATTAGAATGTATTGAAGCTGCAAAAAGTAAAGGCTTTGAGGTATTATCAGAAGTAGGTAAGAAAGATCCGAATCTGGATAAGGAATTAACTTTGGATGAAAGAATAGAATATATGCAAGAAGAATTAAATTCAGGCTCCTCATTAATCATTGTTGAAGCAAGAGAAGGTGGAAAAAATATTGGAATCTTTGATAAATCGGGCAATGCAAAAGAAGATGAGATAGATTATATACTTGATAATTTTGATGGAGATAAGATTCTTTGGGAAGCTCCAAATAAAGATCAGCAAGTATTTTTTATCTTGAAACTAGGAAACACAGTTAACTTGGGCAATGTGTCTAGTGATGATATTACATCTCTTGAGACTCTAAGAAGAGGATTAAGAGGAGATACTGTAGGAAAGATTTAATACATTAAACTCGGGCAAAATAGTAGTTAATGTATTGAAACAATAAACTTGGGCATTAGTTTCAATTTAACTATTCTTTAAAGGTGAATTTAACCTAAGAAATTAAAGAAGGTATTAAAATTGACAAGAAGAAGTATTGGCCAAATCAATCAAAAGATTGAAAATGGCGAAGCTAATATATTTACGGTAGAAGAGTTTAAAAAGCTCGTAAAAAATGATGATGCTCCAGATTTTGATGAAGTGGATGTTGTTACATGCGGAACATGTGGAGTGATGAGTGGAACAGCAGCCATACTAAACTTTGTTGTATCTGGGCCTGGAGAATTTATAAGGGCTCGTGAAGTTTATTTAAATGGAATTCCTGCTTATGCAGGACCATGTCCCAATGAATGGTTAGGTTCAATAGATGCAATATTGCATGGAACAACTCATTCAATTGATGATGATAATTACGGCGGAGGATTTTTGCTTAAGGAACTTCTTGAAGGCAAATCCGTTGATGTGAGAGTGGAAAGTGCTGAAGGATTGACCATTGAAAACACAATAACAATAGATGATGTTATCAGAGGTCAAATTATAGGTACCCGTATGGCTTTCAAAAACTATACTGCATTTACAAATCCTAATGATCATTCGATTCCATCAATATTTGCGGCAACGCCTTTGGAAGGGAACCTTTCCGGATTAACATTCTCTGGATGTGGGGATTTAAATCCGCTTCAAAATGATGTTCCCCATAATGCAATAAAAGAAGGAGTTAAAATACTTTTAAATGGTGCTCCTGGATATATTTTAGGTGATGGAACTCGTTCATCTGCAGAAAAACCAAATTTAATGTTAACTGCAGATTATAAAGAAATGGACCCTTATTATATTGGAGGTTTTAAAACCGGACAAGGTGGGGAAGTATATGATACAGTAGCAATTCCAATTCCTGTTTTATCTGAAGAGATATATAATAATCTGCTGATTAAGGATGAGGATATAAAATTGCCTGTTGCAGATATTAAAGGACGTCACCTGCCATTGGCTGAAACTAACTATAAGGAAATGTGGGAAGGTTATGATTTAAGACCTCAATATGATGATTCTAAATGTAGAAACTGTGACCAGTGTCTTGTGGAAGAAATCTGTCCGACAAATGCATTTAAAAATCTAAAACTGAATATTTCTTATTGTTTCGGTTGTGGAATGTGTGCTAATTTCTGTAAGCATGATGCATTTGATATGAATACCGGTGATGTTGATTTACAAATCGATGGCCAAAATGTAAATATTCCAATTATTTGCAGACAGTCTGACAGATTGAGAGGAAACAAATTATCTTTAAAACTCAAAAAATTGATTGAAAATAATGAGTTCAGATTATAGGTGATTTCATGACTAGCCAACAGAAAATTACTGACTCACCTATTGAGTTTGCTGAAGATATTATTGAAGATGTAAAAAACTCAAAGGATGATGGTGTTTTAAAATGTGTTCAGTGTGGAATGTGTACATCAACTTGTCCCGCAGCAAGACACTCCGATTACAATCCTCGTGAAATCATCGAAAGAGTATTGGACGGTGATGTTACTATAATTGAGGATGATAATATCTGGAATTGTTTTTATTGCTATACCTGTCATAGTGTATGTCCTGTTGGAAATAGTGTATGTGAGGTAAATCAAATATTAAAACAGTTTGCTGTAGCTAATGAAATTGGATATGATAAGTTATATGAATATATGGGTTTTGCTGATTCATATTTCACTGCAGCTATTGGTGCAATTCCGGAAATATTTTTTGAAGATATTGACCGTGATGTTCCTGGCTGGTGGGATTTTAGACAACATTTGGATGAGATACGAGATGAATTAGGTCTTAATCCTCCATTAATGCCTCCAAAAGAAGTTATAGAAGAAGTAAGTACTATATTAACAATAACAGGTTTTAAAGCAAAAATTGAAAAGATAAGAGCATCCCAGGAGGAATCCGGATGAAGCAAGTTCCTGACAAAAATATTCTTTTATTCAGAAGTTGTCTTGTAAGTGTAGAATATCCTGGTGTTGAAGCATCAACAAAGTTTGTATTTGAAAAGCTTGGAATTGACTATGCGATTTCAGATAAACAGACCTGCTGTACTGGTCTTGGACATTATTCTGATGTATTTGACCAAATTGATACCTCTGCAATAGGTGCACGAAATTTCAAAATAGCTCGTGAAATTGGTCGGCCGAATCTTGTGATGATGTGTGCAACATGCTATGCAATCAACAAAAAGTCTGTTAAATTACTCAATAAAAAAGATGATTTAAGAGAACACATTAATCAATTGTTTGATGAAAATGGTTTGTCTCACTTAAAATATGAAAAGGATGATTTAAAACCTACAGAAAATATTTTTCATGTAGTGGATATCCTTTACAATAAAAAGGACGAAATCAAAAATCACCTTAAATATGATTTAAGCGATTATACCATAGCCACTCACCACGGATGTCACTATTGTAAGGTACATTATGAGGATACTATTGGTGGAGTACGTGACCCGAACATCATAGATGAATTGATTGAAGCCTGTGGATGTAAAACCATAGGATGGTATGACCATAAACGTGCCACATGTGGAACAGGTTTCAGACAAAGATATTCCAACCCTGATTTGTCATTTACAGCAACTGCAGATAAAATGAATGCATTAGGTGATGAGGAAGTTGAAATTGTAGTTCATTTATGTCCTAATTGTCATATTCAGTTTGACAGATATCAACCTTTAATATCAAAAAGAGAAGGAAGAGAATTTAAGGCAATACATTTAAATATATCTCAATTTATCGCAATCGCAATGGGTGGTGATTTTGATAAAGTAATTGGTGTTAAAGCTCATACTACACCAATTGATTCAGTAATCAAGGAGTTAAAGGAGGTTGAAAAATGAGAGATGATTTAAAAGTTGGCGTGTTTTTATGTGAATGTGGGGGAAATATTTCAGATATTATTGATTTGAATGAAGTTAGGGCCTCCTTGGATGTTGAATTTGTAGGGCAGTTTGAAAATTTATGCTCTTTAAATGGGCGTAAGATTATTCGTGATGCAATATTTGATCATGACCTGGATAGAGTAGTTGTTGCTGCTTGCTCTCCAATTAGTCATGAAAAAACATTTCAGGATTATGTAAAACCTTTAAATCCTTATTTGATGGATATGGCTAATATCCGTGAACAATGTTCTTGGGTTCACTCAGATAAGGCTAAGGCAACACATAAAGCTATTACTTTAATTAATGCATCTATTGAAAAGGTTAAGCAATCTGATGCTGTTGATCCGATCTTTTGCCAAACTCCAGATGAAGTTGCTGTTATTGGTGGTGGAATTGCAGGTATGAATGCTGCATTGTCTCTTGCCAAACAGGGAACTAAAGTAACATTAATAGAGCAGTCACCTTCTATTGGTGGACACATGGCAAAAATAGGTAAGGTTTTCTCTCCTGTTAAAATTGCTGAAGAGTGTGGAATGTGTCTTTTAAATCCGATATTGAATGAACTTGTTTGGAATGAAAATATAGAGGTATTAACAAATTCAAAAGTCATTGAAGCTGAAAGAAGGGCTGGAACATATAATCTGATTGTTGAAAAATCTCCCCGATATGTTGATACGGAAAAATGTATTGCATGCGGTAAATGTTCACAGGTTTGTGAAGTGGAGGTTCCTGATGACTGGAATGACGGCCTATCAACCAGAAAAGCAATTTACAGACCATTTGGACAATCATATCCTGAAAGTCACGTGATTGATATGGATAACTGTACAAAATGTAGTAGCTGTGTTAAAGTATGTAATATGAAAGCTATTAAACTCAGAGGGAGGTCTGAAAGGATTCCTCTTCAGGTGGGTTCAGTAATTGTTGCAACTGGACATAAGCTCTTTGACATGGAAAAAAGGCCTGAATATGGCTATAACCGTTATGATGATGTAATAACACAATCTGAATTGGGACGTATCACTGGAGTTAATGGTCCAACAAAGGGAAAACTCTTAAAATCCAATGGTGAAGTTCCAAAAAGAGTTGTAATGATACAGTGTGTCGGTTCAAGAGATGAAAAACCTGACGGACACAGATACTGTTCTAAAATATGCTGTACAGTAGCCCTAAAAAATGCCAATATTATCAAGCATAAAAATCCTGATACTGATGTTGTAATATGCTATACTGATGTCAGAACGCCGGGAATGTTTGAAAAATACTATAAGCACACTCAGGAAAATGAAGTAAGATTCATTAGGGGAAGACCTGGTGAAGTTGTCAAAAAAGGAGATAGCTTTATTGTTAGAACAGAAGATACTCTTAAAGGAGATTTTATTGAAATTGAAGCTGATATGGTAGTTCTTTCGACTGCAATGGAACCTTCAGATGGAACTCGTGAAATTGCTGAGATTTTAAATATCGGTACAACAGAAGATGGATTTATTAAGGAATCACATCCAAAAATCAAGCCTGTTGCAACTGATGTTCAGGGTATCTTTGTTTGTGGAACAGCACATGATCCAAAAGACATTACGGAATCAATCATGCAGGCTATTGCATCTGCATCAAAAGTATCAGAATACAATTATGGTGGTGTTGAAATCGAACCGTTCATTGCTGAAATTGATAAGGAAAAGTGTATACTCTGTGGAGACTGTATCAGCAGATGTAAGTATAAATCCATGAGCATCCAAAATGATGAGGTATATATTGACCCTATGGCATGTACCGGTTGTGGTAAATGTCTGGTTGGGTGTGGTCAGAAAGCTATTCATGTTAATGGTAATATTGACGAGAAAATTCTGGCTACCATTAAAGGTGTTCTCAGCAATAAAAATGATGATGAACGTATGATACTGGTATTTTTAGATAATATAGGTTATACTGCCGCAGATAATATTGGAGTAAACCGCTTGTCATATCCTGAGTCGATTCATATCATTAAAGTAATTTCAGTCAATCGTGTGAGACCGAATCACATCAAATATGCTTTGGAAAATGGTGCTGATGGAGTATTCATCGGTGAATTCCCTGGTGATTTAATGTATGATGAAGTGGAACGTAAAGTTGATAGGATTAAAGAAACATTAATTGAATTAAATGAAAATCCTGAACAGATTATGTTTTCAAAAGTTTATATTCCATACTTTTCAGGACTTGCCCGTAAGCTGACGGACTTTGATAAGAAAATTGAAGAGTTAAATCTTTAATTTTTTCACCAAATGTTTCTGGAGTATAACTTTTTACTCCATTTTTTTCTTTTTTTAAATTAAAGTAAGCTATAATAATTTTACTAGTTTTCATTAAATGATTGTATTTAATTTAATATTATAATTAATATTTAAATAATTATAAGATAAAAAAAATATTTTTTGAGTTTGGTAAACATCAGATGGTTAAAATTTGGTAAAAAATAAAAATTTTAGGGAAATTATAATTCCCCATTTGCTTTTCTTTCTTCAAGAAGTTTTAAACCTATCTCACCTAATTTGTATTTTTGAATTTTTCCACTGGTGGTCAATGGGAATTCGTCAACAAAGAAAACATATTTAGGTACTTTATATCTTGCTATGCTTCCAATACAGAAATCACGGATATCCGCTTCGGTTATATCATCATATCCTTCTTCTCTAATGATAAATGCACCAACGAGTTCACCGTATTTTTCATCAGGAATTCCAGCAACCTGGACATCTTGAACACATTCGTGGGTAAATAGGAATTCTTCTATTTCTCTTGGATAAATGTTTTCTCCACCTCTAATAATCATATCTTTGATACGTCCAACAATGGAGTAATATCCATCTTCGTCAACTGTAGCCAAGTCTCCGGAGTGTAGCCATCCGTCAGGCTCAATGGTTTCAGCAGTTTTTTCAGGCATATTATAATAACCTTTCATAACATTGAAACCTCTGCACATGATTTCTCCGGTTTCACCAGGACCTAATTCCTCACCAGTTTCTGGGTCTACGATTTTAACTTCAATATTAGGGAATTTTCTACCTACAGTATTGATTTTTTTCTCAAATGAATCTGCTGCATTGGTTTGTGTAAAACCAGGACCTGCTTCAGTAAGTCCATATACACTGGTGATTTCTTTCATGTTCATTTTTTCAATAGCGTCTTTCATGGTTTCAACAGGACATGTTGAGCCCGCCATAATACCGGTACGTAAGGAACTCATATCAAACATATCAAACATCGGATGGTTCATCATTCCGATAAACATTGTAGGAACACCATAAATTGATGTACACTTTTCTTTCTGGATTGATGAAATTGCAAGAAGAGGATCATATTCTTCAAGAACAACCATGGTAGAACCATGTGTAATAACTGCCATTACACCTAAAACAGTACCAAAACAATGGAATAAAGGTACTTGGAGAAGTAATCTGTCTTTTTCAGTATAATTCATATTTTCTCCAATATAATATCCATCGTTAAGAATGTTTCTGCTTGAAAGCATTACACCTTTAGGAAAACCTTCTGTACCGCTTGTATATTGCATATTTATAACATCATATTGGGAAACATCATCTTTTGCTTTTTGGAATTTTTCCTCATCGTAATTCATACCAAGTAACATTAATTCATTGGTATTGTACATTCCACGATGCTTTTCCTGACCTACATGGAAAACATACTTTAAATATGGGAATTTTTCACTGTTTAAGTTACCTCTTGCACTGTTTTTTAGTTCAGGTACGAGTTCATGGATAATTTCAAAATAGCTTGTGTCCCTAAATCCATCAGTCATTGCAATAGCTTTCATCTCGGATTGTCCTAAAACATATTCTAATTCATGGGACTGATAAGCTGTATTAACAGTTACAATTGTTGCACCAATTCTTGCTGTTGCAAACATATATGTTAACCATTCAGGGACATTTTTAGCCCATATTCCAACACGGTCTCCTTTTTCAATACCTAGAGCTAAAAATCCTTTTGCAATATTGTCAACTCTTTCATTAAATTCCTTATATGTAAATCTTAAATTTCTATCTGGATAAACTATAAACTCATGATCTGGTTGTTTTTCCACTTGAGTTTCAAAAAACTTTCCTATAGGAAGCTCTGTAAATAATTCACTCATTTTCACACCTTTTTTTAATTATATATTGTAAAAAAGCTAATTCCTGAATTTTACTTCTAATTCAACCTAAAGCGCAAATCTGGCTTAAAATATCTAAAACTCTTATTTCTAATTTCATTATTCCTTTTTATTTTAAACATTTTGATCCCACGCCTTTTAATTTTAATATGGTGTGTATAATACTGCTAATATTTTTGAATTCTTTTTCCCGGTTGCATGCAAATGGTGCGGAACTACAGAATCATAGAAAATAGTGTCGCCTTCATTGATTACAAAAGTGTCTTTTCCATAGATAACTTCAATTTCTCCTTCCAATACGTAAATAAATTCTTCTCCTTCATGTGAAGATAATTCTTTTTCGCCTTCTTCATATTCAATTTCAATTATGAATGGGTCTATGTTTCTGTCAATTTTACCTGCACCTAATGAGTGGTATTCTAAATTAGTTGCATTTGTAACATCTTCTCTACCTGAGAAATATAATGCATGATCTGTTTTTCCACCTCTAGTAACAACAGGTCCAATTTGTGGTGTGTCATCTAAAAATGTTCCAAGTCTGACTCCAAGTGCTCTAGCCATTTTGGTTAATGGTGTAAGGGATGGAATAACTTCTCCATTTTCCATAGCTTTTAAAACTTCTAGTTTAACGCCACTAGCTTCTGATAGTTCTTCAATAGTCATATCTTGTCTTTCTCTAATACTTTTCATTTTAGAAGCAAATTCTTCATTTTTTTCCATTATATCACTTTTTTACTTTTATAAAATACTAAAATTTTTAGTATAAGTATAGTATATTTTTTAATTTATATAATACTTTGTAAAATTAAAATGAATAGGGCTGTCTTAAAGTCAGTTGTTTTTTTTGCTTATTTTGTTGTAATTGTCTATTTAAAAAAGCTCTTTCGAATATATTTCCTTGCATTAAATTCGGTTTAAATAACTTTCATAAACCTTTCTTTTATAAATTCAGGAGTCATTTCAATAATTGGTGCTTTGGAATTACCAGGCTTACAGTTAAATTCTATAAAATTACATTCGTCATCTTTTATTATTTCTTTTAAATCAATATCTTCGAATTTATAGCTTTTTAGACCAACACTTGAAGCAATTTCTGATAGATTTAAATCTTTTGCATAGGTTTCCTGGTTGCCTGTTGAACCGTATGCTCCATTATTAATCACAATCCAAGTTAAATTTCTTGGTTTGCATGCATTGATGGTTACAAGTGAACCCATGTTCATAAGCAGTGCTCCATCTCCATCAATAACGACAACATCTCTATTTGGTTTTGATAAAGCTAATCCAAGACCAATTGATGAAGCAAGCCCCATTGATCCAATCATATAGAAGTTTTCCTCTCTGTCATAAATGTCATATAGCTCTCTTGAAGGAAATCCGATATTGCAGACAATTAATTCATAATCAATTAATCCAATTATTTTTTCAATAGCATCTCTTCTTTTCATTTTATCACCAATATTTGATTTCCAATAATACTGAAACAGGTTTTCCTTCTTTTAAACTTAATTCCCAGGATTCTCTTATATCTTCATATGCTGCTTCGGGACTTCCTGGTTTAAAGAAATTAAAATTCATTGCTTTTAAAATTAATGGTGTTGATTCACCCATTGGAACTTGTCCACAAATGTTTTCTCCTTCAGTTCCTCTATGGCTCATTACCATCAAAAGAGGAAATTTATATAGTTCTGTCAATGATTTTAAAGCATTAATTGAGTTTCCAAGACCTGAATTCTGCATAAGTATTGCGGTTTTTTTACCTCCGAGGTAAGCTCCGGCACATAATCCAATTCCTTCTTCTTCTCTTGTTACAGGCACATGAATGATAGTTTCATCTTCATCAATCATTTCTAATAATCTAGATAAGTTAACGCAGGGAACACTTACTATAAAGTCAATTCCCGCATCTTTTAGCCCATTATATATAGCTTCTGTACTATCCATGTTATCATCTTTTTATTTAAATTTAACATAATTTGTTTACTTTATTTTCCTAATTAATGTTAGATAGTAACATATATATTAAATTATTTACTTATTTATATTTATGTTTGATAAACTACCTGTTTCTTCAAAAACAGAAAAAATTTTGACTAAATCTCTTGATGAAGAAATTTCTGTTGAAGAGGCAAATTATTTGATGAATATTAAAGGGGCTGATTTTTATCCTTTAATGGCTACTGCTGACTATTTAAGGAACCAAATTACTGGTGATGATGTTACATTCATTAACAACTGTAATATTAATTTCACTAACATTTGTACTGTTAGATGTCGATTTTGTGCTTTTGGAAAGGATGCAGACGATCCCGATGCATATATTTTGGATGATGAAGCTATTTTAGCCAAGGCTCGAGGGGCTGTTGATAATGGTGCCCATGAATTTACTTTAATGGGTGGTGTACATCCGGATGCAGATGTTGAATATTATGAGCATTTATTGCATTTGCTCAAGGGTGAGTTTCCAAATGTCATGATTCATGGTTTTTCACCGACTATGATTAATGATGCAGCTATCGCATCAGGTATTGACATGGCTGAAGCCTGTGATAGATTGAAATCTGCGGGGCTTGATACTTTGCCAGGAACTGCAGCTGAAATTTTAACAGATCGTGCACGTGAAATAGTCTGTCCTGAAAAGGTTAGCGTGAGTGAATGGATTGATGCTGTTAGAACTGCTCATGAAGCTGGTATTCCCGGTTCTGCTACTATTATGTATGGACATGTAGAAACATTGGAAGAACGTGTTGAGCATATTGACATTATCCGCCGCTTGCAGGAGGAAACCCATGGATTTACCGAGTTTATTCCAATGACATTTATGCACGAATATTCTCCAATATATTTGGAGGGTCAGAAAAACCTGGGTGCTACAGGTACTGAAGATTTAAAGTTATATGCTGTTTCCAGATTAATGCTGAGAGATATAATTCCAAATATTCAAGTTTCCTGGGTAAAAATGGGTTTCAGATTTGCTCAGGTTGCTCTTACTGCAGGTGCCAATGATTTGGGTGGTACTTTAGGCGGAGACGAATTGTCAGAAGCATCTGGTGCTCCTGATGGTGTTGATGCTTCAATCGAAACTTTAGTAAACATGGTTAAAAATCTTGGAAGAAACCCACTTGAGAGAAACTCCAAATATACCGAATTTTATCCTGTCAAATATTAACAAAGCTCTAAAAATAAAAGTAGTTTATCTTATGATGTATTAATTTACATCATCAATAATTTAATTTACAGTGACATAACATGAAATTCATAGTAATTGACGGACTTGATGGGTCTGGAAAGGATACACAAATAGATTTACTTGCACAATATTACAGAAATAATGGAAAAAATGTTGTTGTACGTTCTCATCCATGTGATGATAATAAATATGGTCGTAAATCCCGACAGGCACTTCACAAAACAGGTAAATTCAATCATATAAAAGCTACTATTTATTTTGGTCTGGATGCAATCAGATCTGTTCGCAAATACTCTCATGATGATAGTATAGATGTTTTAATTTTTTCAAGATATATTTTGGCGGTGATGTATCTTCCTAGTGTTGTAAATACAATTACTTATAAGATTGTTTGCGCTGTACTTCCAACCTCAGATACAATGTTCTTTTTAGATGTTACTCCTGAAGAATCCTTAAGAAGAATAGGTTCGAGGGATGACGAACTCGAAATGTTTGAAAATTTGGAATCCCTGACTAAGAATAGGGCAAATTCCAAAAAATTCACGTATAACTGGAATGTTATTGATGGAAATCAGTCTATTGAAGAAATCAATCAGCAGATTATAAATAAATGTATCCAATGTGACTAATTATTATTATTTTTTTAATACTTTAAACACAACTTATATATATAATAAAAATATAATATTAATATATGTGCGAAGAATTACTTGACCATTACGAAGAAGAAAAAAATTATGAAGAGGCAATAAAATTAATTGATGAAATAATTTTAAAAAATCCTGAAAAAGCCTCATCACTACTTTTTAGAAAAGCGAATGCATTAATAGAACTTAAAAAATACTCCCAAGCTATTACAACCCTGAAAGTATATGTTAAAGATTGTTCAAAAAATGAAAAAATCAAAGCTTATACTGTTATTGCAACATGTTATATGCATTTGGATGATGAAGAAAAGGCAGATGAATATCTTGTAAAAACTCTGGAATTGGATCCTGAAAATGATATAATCCTTAAACATTTGTCTTACGGTTCATATATTAGGCAGGAACATGAAAAATGCTATGGATATATACAACAGTTGATTGAAATTGAAAAGGCGGATATTGAAGATTATACCAATCTAATATTTTGCTGTATTCAATTGGACCGGATAGATGAAGCTCTGGAATATGCTGAAAAAGTAATTGAGTTGGATCCGACAAATTTGGATGTTTTTGCAACATTAACCATTGTTTATGAAGATTTGGAAGATAAAGAAAAATTAAAGGAAGTCTGTGAAAGAATCATTAATTTAAAAGATGATGGAACATTACAGATTATACTTTTAAAGGCTCAGGCATTATTGGAACTGGGGCGAAAAGAAGAAGCTTTTGAATTTGTCAACAAGGCTATCAAATTAAATCCATATGATCCGTTTCCATACTTGATGAAAGGTATGCTGTACAATAAGTTAAAAATGTTTGAACATGCACAGGAATGCTTCAGTGAAGCATTCAATTTAAATCCTGAATTACTGCTGATGATAGAAAAATTAAAATAATGGTAGAAATTCTTTGTTGGGTTCGATTCCCAATTCTACCTTGTTTTTTTCATCTCTCCTTTTAAAAATGAATTGGAATAGAGAAGTGGTCTTCCTATTTCAATTCTACAATTTTTCTTTTATATATAATATAAACTTATTTTAACATTTATTTTTTTAATCAAAGATTTTGTTGCTTTTTGTTAATATGTAAGCAAGTATTTGCTTGCTAAAATATTTATATTTGATTAGATACTTAATAAGATTTCATAATGATAAAAATTTTCATGGTGATATATTGAATATTAGGTATGGAATAATTTTATTCATTTTCATTTTTGCCATTTCCGCTATTTCTGCAGTTAATGCTGAAGAAATAAACAGTGATCTACTGGTTAATGAAAATGTAGATTTATTTGTATGTAATGTGGATGATGGATGTTTAGATTCAAGCGTTAATTATTGGTATGTTGATGGAAATATGTCTGTTTCAGATAATGGGTCTGATCATACTTATAAAACATTGAAAGAGGCAATTGATAATGCACAGGATGGTGACACGATTTATATAGCGCCAGGTGTGTATAAAGGAGAAAATAATGTTAATTTAGATATAGATAAAAAGTTAAATCTGATAAACTGGAAAAACGGAGATGTAATTTTTGATGGTGAAGGTAAAAATTCAATGTTCAGATTTTCCGTTGATTCTTTCAATATATCCGGTTTGACCTTTAAAAATGGAATTGGCTTTAATTCAATGCATGATCGTATTTTACCTGGTGGTCTTTTGCTTTTTGAAAATGGTCTTAAAAATAGTTTCATTAATGCAACATTTATTAATAATGTAATGTCATTCTGTGGTGTTATTACTTCTAATTGTGATATTGACCGTGTTAATTTTGATTGTACTTTTATTAATAATACTGGTGGAATATACGGAGGTTCACTTATCTATGCATGGGCCGGTTCCTTTAAAAATTCCCATATAACCTGTAATGCTTTTGATAATACTATTTGGAATAATTTCTTTAAAATGGAAGAAATATATAATGTTGATATTAAAGGTTTTTTAAATGGTAATAAAATTGTAGGAATTGACACTTCTGTTGTCTTTGATGAAAATCATTATGATAATTCTACATTCACATTTTCTAATTTTATTTCCTTGAATCCTGTTGATAGAGCATATAATGGAAAAAGTAATTCAGTTAAATTTTATTCAAGTATAATTCCTCAAGCATGTTATTATGTTAATGGCAGCATATTTGCTTCAGGTGATGGATCAGTCAATGCACCATTTAAAACATTAAAAGAAGCAATTGATGTTGCAAACGAGGGTGGTCTTATTCTTATAGCTCCCGGTGTATATACTGGAATTAACAATACTAATTTAAGTATTTACAAAAAATTGAGTTTTATTAATTGGACTTCTGGTGATGTGATTTTTGACGGCGAAGGTAATAATTCATTGTTTCAGTTTTATGTGGACTCATGCAGTATATCAGGTTTGACTTTTAAAAATGGAGTTTCCAGTATTTTAAATTTCAATAATTGCCTTAAAGATAGTTTTATCAATGCTACTTTCATAAATAATGTTGGTGTAGGAAAGGGTATCATTAATTTTGTGAATGGTTTTAATGGTGTTAATTTTGATTGTGCTTTTTATAATAATACTGGAGATGATTTTAAAGGCTGTTTAATTCATTCTCAAGATTCCATGGTTAATTCTAATATAAAATGTTATGCAGTTAACAATAACTATAAACTTTATTTATTTAAAGCAGAGCAACATATTTATGATGTTAATATTACCGGAATTTTCATGAAAAATAACCGTGCATTTTATTCAATGAATGGGTTTACTTCTGCATTTATTATGGGTATGGGTGATGACAGAGTCACTATATTAAATTCTGTTATTCTAGATGAGTTTGCTAGTTTTTATAGTCATTTTAACTATTATGCTAGTGCGAATTCCGTAAAAACAGTTAATAATTGGTTCGGCAGTACAAGGGATAATTATATGAACTCCAAATTGTGGGATGTTAAACAGTGGCTGTTTTTAGATGCAGATATTCCTGATGGAGCAGTTCAAAATTTTACAACACACTTAAAGTTTTCCGCTTATGATTCTTCTTCAAAAGAAGTCAAGGATTTTGATGGAGATTTCATTATTCCAATTGAAAATATATTAAATAATATTTCTATATCATCAGTCAATGCTAATTTGGATAAAACTAATGTATCTTTATATGAAAATTTCACATACTCTGCAATAAGTGCTGGTAACGGTACTTTAATTGCTAATTGGGATAAATATACTTTCACATATACATTCCATAATTTTGTATTTGATGATGTATATGTTAGTTCTGCTGAAGGCAATGATATTAAAGGTGACGGTTCTGCAAATAATCCGTTTTCTTCATTTAAAAAAGCTCTTGATAATGTTGATGATGGTGGATTTATACATATTGCACCGGGAAATTATTCCGGTGAAAATAACATTAATATAGATATTAATAAACATCTAAACATTTTAAACTGGACTAGTGGTGATATAATATTTGATGCTGAATTTAAAGGCAGGATATTTAATGTTAACGTGGATAGTATTAATATTACCGGTTTAACTTTTATAAATGGAAGATGTGATAGTAATGGTGGTGCAATATCATTTAATGGTAATGTTATCAATTCAGTTATCAAAGCCTCATTCATAGGTAACATTGTAAATTATGCATATGGTAATGGAATTTATATTGACGGTAGTTTAGTTAATTCTACTATTGATAGTATCTTTTCCAGTAAATTCAATTCTCTATCATATGGTGGAGCATTATATATTAATGGTGAAGTTATCAAATCCATTATTAACGGAACCTTTGAAAATACTATGTCCGCAAGTATCATTTACTTTAACGGCAATGTAATAAATTCTACAATCACTGGTTTATATAAAAACAATACTGTATCAAATTTAGCTGTTCTCTACTTTAATAAGGATATAATTAATTCAACTATGAACATAACAATGATGGATAATGGTGCATATGGTGATTGTGGAGCAATTCAAGCAAATGGAAAAGTAATTAAATCAGCTATTTATGGGTTGTTTAAAAATAATATGATGTTGAAAGGTAATATCGTTTATTTCAATGATGAAATTAATGATTTGGTATTTGAAGGAATATTTGATGGTAATCGTATGTTGGATGGTTCTGTTTTCTTTTTTAAAGAATCTGTTTTCAAGTTGTTAATTGATGCAATAATTACTAATCATAATAATGCTAATGAAACCGCATCATTATTTTCATTCATAAAAGATTGCTCAGCTTTTTACAAGTTCGAGTCCTTTGATTCCAGATGGTTGATTGTTTCAGATAACCCTGAATTCTTAGATGTTGTAGAATAATATTAAGATTGGACAGATTTGAGAGTTGGAATTTTAGTTTAAAATCCGATAAATGGTCTGTCTAAAACTATTTTTTTTTAATTCTATAATATTTCTTTTATGCCGCTGTCAGTAATAATCATTAGTGAATTGAGATTTTCCAGCATTAATGAAGCAATGGGATGAGTTTGGATATCTTTATTCATTAAAACAAGTTCCTTATCTACAATATCAACCCAGTTAACATTATAAATAACAACTCCATTAACGATTAATCCTAAATATTCTGGAACAAATCTATTTTCATTCATCTCTTCAAAAAACTGATTTTCACGTAAAATCTGTCTTAAAACATTATCCATACTAATCACTTCTTTCATAAACAAATTTTGGAACAGCATCATCGAAAGGATCAAAGGTTTCTCTGTTTTTAACTTCCATACATTTCATACTTACTTTTGAATGAAGGGATGAAGGAAGTCTTAAAATCCTTTTCAAATCAATGGAAACTTTAGCATCAATGGTTGCAAGATTAACACGGGCCATGGCTTCTACTAAATTTTTATATCTTCTGGGACCAATATCTCTTTTGAAATAGCCCCATTCATCATTTTCTAAATGATGTCTGGCTTTAAGAATGTCTTTCATTAATTTAGGATTAATTCCATCGATTTCTTCTTGTCCGGTTAAATGCTGAACATTGTATTTCATTTTATCAGTAAAAATCTTAGAATAACCAATAGGAATTGAAAAATGCTCAAAATTAAAAGCTTTGTTTGAGATATCAGTATTAATGAATTGTGATTTTGGAACATCAGCTCCTGCAACATATTTCAATACTTCAGATCTGAGTTCACTGTTGGCCAGCATCATTTCATCATCAAGAATCCTAATGTGATATCCTCTACCTGAATATATTAAATGAATGTTATCAAGCCCCAAATCACCATCTAAGGTATCAATTAATGAATTGACAATTTCTAGAGCTTCACCTAAGCAAATTTCACAAACACCGTCACAATTGCATGACCTGATTGGAATATCTTTTGCATCAACATCAAAAATGTATTCGGCCTTTTGCCAGTCTTCCCGTCTTCGGGGATTATTATAAAAAGCTACTGAAATATAAGCTGCAAAAGGTGCTTTATATCTAAGGAATTTTCGCAAAGACTCTGTTCCTCTGAAAGTTTTATATCTGTCATTGGGACCTCTGCCATTATGGTCAAAACCAAACTCACGCTTTTTGATTCCATCTCTAATGAATTCAGGAAGGTCTTTTTCACTCCATTCCTCACGATAATATAGGCGCCTTTCCTTAAGGGTAGCTTTTGAAAACATAATATGAATTATTTTTATCAAAGTATTTATTATTTAGTAAAGTGTGATTTTTTAAATTATTTATATAAAGAATTTATTAATTATATATTAGTCAAATAAATGAAGGTAAGATTATGAAAAAGAATTTTTTATTTATTATTTGTCTGATATTATTAATTGTTTCTGTTTCATCAGTATCTGCAAGTGCTGATGTGAACCAAACAATTAGTGATGAAACTGGGGACTCAATAGCTTTGGCTAATGATGATGGAAATGATTTAGATGATAATAATTTGTCTTATGTGTCTGACATAAACATGCAATCATATATTGATGATGGTGATTGTTCTGATTTGAATATTTCCAGTAGTGATATAAATGATATTGATTTGTCTAATTTGAATATTTCAGATGCTTTGTCTAAAGTTGATTTGTCTAATTTGAATATTACTGATGTTTTATCTAAAATTGTTTTGTCTAGATTGAATATTTCTGATGTTAATCCTTCAGATCTTGCTGATTTGACTCTTCCTAATGTCACAAAATATTATCATGGTCCTGAAAGACTTGAAGCAACATATACTATACTTGATCAACCTGTTGAAAATGTAACTATTCACTTTTATGTCAATGATGTTGAATATAAAGTTAATACAAGTAGTGCGGGTAAAGCATCTATTGCTCTTAATCTAAACCCTGGTGTTTATGATGTCATGGCCAGAAGTTTAGTAATATTCCAAACGGCTACAGTAACCATTAAATCAACTATTGAAGCAAAAGACGTAATTAAATACTATAAAAATGCAACCCAATACTATGCCAAATTTATTGATGGTCAAGGAAATCCATTAAAAAATACTGATGTTAAGTTTAATATTAATGGTGTTGAATATACAAGAAAAACTAATGCATCTGGTGTTGCAAAATTAAATATTAATTTAAATTCTGGAACTTATACTATAACTGCTACTAATCCTGTAACAAATGAAATGCGTTCTAATATGATTCAGGTATACGGTTTAATTGCTGAAAATAGGGATTTGACTAAATATTTCAAAAATGAATCACAATATTCCATAAGACTTTTCGATGATCAGGGAAATCCTGTTGGAGCAGGTGTTACTGCATTGTTCAATATCCATGGTGTGTTCTATACTAGAACTAGTGATGAAAACGGTTATGTAACATTAAATATTAACTTAAGCCCTGGAGATTATATTGTAACTGCTGAATTTAATGGATATAAAGTTTCTAATAATATTAAAGTTTTACCTGTCCTTATTGCATCTGATTTAACTAAAGCATTTTTAGATTTAACACCATTTACTGTTAAATTGGTTAATGGTCGCGGGGATGCTTTAATAAATAGGGTAATTACATTTAATATCAATGGTGTTATGTATAATCGTACTACTGACCTTTTTGGTATTGCTACATTAAATATTAACTTATGGCCTGGCGAATACATCATTACTTCAAGGTATGATGAAATTGGTGCTGTTACTTCAAATAAAGTAACTGTATCTTCAATTTTTGGTTAATTAATTTTAACCTTTTTTTCTTTTTTTTAAATTTCAATTAGTTAAAGATGCATCGAATTCTATTTATATTTACTTTTATAAAATAATAATATGGAAGAAATTTATGAAGTAATAGGTGTTGAGCATTTAAAAACCATATTGTCTGGACTGACACCTGAAGATATTGTAAAGCCTGCATATGATAACTGGTTTCCAACCCAAAAAACAGGCCATACTATCCTTGATTTAGAAACTGGAGAAGTCAGGGGCATATCAATAGAACACAATCAAATGCCTTTCCAGTCAATGATGTATATTGAATTGTATACTATAAAATCCAGTGATTATCCAATCGAGCCAGAGGAATTATTTTCAAAAACAGAATATGGGGAGTTTTTGGAGTTTATGGAAGATGAGCCATCTGAATTCGCACCTGATATGGTTAGTATTTTTTGTGAAGAAAATGGCATTGATGAAGAATCACGCAATATTGGAATACTGGCTTACAGGTTTTCCACTAATGATCAACAGAACTATAACATGTGGGAATCCGCTATTTTAAATAAATACTATGATAAAACAGATGAAAACCACAATCCATTTAAATTTAATCAAAGCAGTATGTAAATTTATGATGGTGGTTTTTTTGAATAATATTAATTTATTCTTTTGCTTGTTTATCCAATTGGAATTTTTTACGTCCGTAACATGATAGGGGATTATTAATTCCTTTACAGGAGCCGTCAGGTTTACACAGCTGTGGCAGGTGTATTTTTATTTTTTCACAGCTCATTGGTGTGTACCATGTTGTTTCTCCTTCATGGTTAATGTCTATTTCACTGTGCATTCCAAAACCTAGCTTAGATATGATATTTACCTTTTCCTGAGGCTGGTCTTCAAATAATGGTGGTGTACAGTTGTCTGCAGCATCAAATATCAATGGCAATATTTCATTTTGGGTTATGCTTAAATCAGGATCTACATCGGACACCTTTATTGTTTCATCTGATGCAAATATTCTTGGATATAATCTTGCATATGATGCAAATGATGTTAATAAAAGCACAATTGCATCGTTACGTCCTCCTGAAGATACTCCATTTACTGTATTTTGTATGCATGGTGGGAATGCATCAGGATTTAGTTTTCCTGCTTGTACAGTTCCATAAATTCCACCGCTGCCTGCATAATACTGATTATATTTACTTATTTCTTCTGGAATGAATTCTTTCAGCTCTTCGGATAATTTGATTATTTCAGGATGCATTTCAACTCTTGCAGACATCTCTTTAATTCTTAAAATATATTCTTCTGTTTTCTGCATTATTAAACGTGATAAAATTAATTCCTTAACACTGTCTCCAACCAGAATATTGTACATTCTGTCAGGACTTCTGTCTGTGAACTGTTCTGCATAATTGTTTAAAAATTCATCCTGCTGGAGGATTATCGCTCCATCCTGTATGAGCAATTCACTTAATTTAAGTTTTTTTGTAGATATTACATCTTTTAGAGAACTCCATTTAATTGCACCATCTGTCTTTATTTCATCTAAGATTTCATCTATTATTTCTTCTCTCATGGTGGGAGTTAATTTGGCTAATCTCTCTTGAATTAGTAATCCTTGTGATTCAATAAACAATCTTGCTTCTCTTGAACCTGGATTAAACTGTATTGCAATAGCTTGGCAGAGTACATGAAATATTACAACGTCCTGTTTAAAAATAGCTTCATTTAACAGGTATTCAAATTCATTTTGGTTATAGTTTTTATTATTCTTTTTCTCAATAGCCCACTGCATCCTTTTAAATGCCAAATCTTTGTAGGACTTCGGTATTATTGTGTCGTCTGAGATTTTTTGGTTGTTCGTATGTGTTACCTCTTCAATCAGGTATTCATCTTCTTTTTCAAGCTGATTTAAATCCCCATATTTCTTTATAATTTCACGACCTTCATTTGACAATGGGTTTATATATGAAATTTCTGCCATGATTTTAATTTTAGTTTCGTATATTAAATAATTAACTTATTTCTAAAAGCAATATTTCATTTATATTGTAATTTTTTTGGAGTTTGTATTGAATACTAAAATTTAAATATAGTATAAAATAAAATATTACGATGATTATAGGTTTATTATTAAATAAATTAAATGGTGTATTAAAAATGGTTGATTTATATAAATATTTTTCAGCAATTTATGATGAATGTAATGTTAGTACCCATTCTATTATATTTGGAAAATCCATGTTGAGATATTTTGAAATAATGCATCCTAATGAATCTTTTAAGAAAAATTTAGATTTATGTTGTGGAACTGGATCATTATGTAATTTTTTGATGGAAAATGGGATTGAATCAAAAGGTGTGGATTTATCTGAGGAAATGTTGGAAATTGCTTTAAAAAATTATCCTGACATTGAATTTGTTCATTGTAATATTATAGATTATAAAGATGATGAAAAATATGATTTTATTACTTCGACTGATGATGCTTTAAATCATATTATTGAAATTGATGATTTAAAAAAATCTTTTCAAAATGCCAATAATCTTTTAAGAAAAGATGGTTTATTCATTTTTGATATATCTAATTTTAATCAAGTTAGTTTTAAAAGACGTGAGAAGTTTTCAGAGGGTTCTAAAAAACTTGTTTATTCTCCATCAAAGAAAGGTAAAATCGTTAATTATAAAGTAGAATATTATGAAAATGATGAATTTATATGGTCAGACGATATTAATGAAAGAGATTACAGCGTTGATGAGATAATTGGACTTTTAAATGATACAGGTTTTGTACTAGAAGTATGTGCACAATATTTCTTTGATGAAAATAGGATGGCTAAATTTAATTTTGTTGCTAGAAAAATAAGTTAATTCGATATTTTTTTCAATTATTTTGCTCAAAATAGCCATATTAATCTTTTATTTTTAAATTTATCCTGCTTAAATTTATTTTTATCATATATTTTCTTGAATACCTCGACCTCATTTTTCATATCAAAGATTTTTAATATTTATTGCAATTAATGTTTTTTTGTTCATTAGTCAATGTTCCTTATTTTAATTTTTGTTTTGGGATAATCTTAAAAAAATAATACTATATAAAGTATGAATAATATACATATTAATGCTTAAAAAATTTAGGAGAAAAATTAATGACTAAAATATTTATTTCATGTGCACTTCCTTATGCAAACGGTCCGTGTCATTTGGGTCATATCCGTTCTACATATTTGCCTGCGGATATTTATGCAAGGTATAATCGTATGATTGGAAATGACGTGTTGATGGTTTGTGCTACTGATGAACATGGAACTCCAATTGCTGTTAAGGCAGATAAAGAACATAAAAAGCCTATTGAGATTTCTAAAAGATATCATGACATGATTGTTCGTGATGTGGAATCCATGAATATTTCTTTGGATAATTTTACCAGAACTACTGATAAACTTCATTATGAAATCGCTCAGAATTTCTTTAAAGATTTGTATGATAAAGGTTTAATCTATAGGCTTGATATTCAGCAGCTATACTGTGAGAATTGTAAGAAATTCTTGCCTGACCGTTATGTTGAAGGTTTATGTCCTGCCTGCGGTAGTGAGGCTCGTGGAGACCATTGTGAGAAATGTGGAAGAGCATTAGATCCGACTGAACTTGATGAACCGAAATGTTTGACTTGTGGCAATACGCCTGTTATTAAAGATACTTATCAGTATGCTTTTAAATTATCTGATTTTGAAGATGAATTGAAGTCTTATATTAATAATAATGATAATTTGCCTGCTAACGTTAAAAATTATGCATCCAACTGGCTTAAAGAAGGCCTGAATGATTGGGTTTTAACTAGAGATATGGATTGGGGAATTCCAGTTCCTTTGGATGAAGCTAAAGGAAAAGTCTTGTATGTTTGGATTGAAGCATTTTTAGGTTATATTTCCTCAGCCGCCCAATGGTCAAGAAAAACAGGCATCAAATGGGAAGACTACTGGGATGATTATGTTGTCCATTTCATTGGAAAGGATATTATTTACCATCATTCAATATTCTGGCCGGGTTTACTCACTGCTTACGGATGTAAAAAGCCGGATATGATTTATGCAGGTGAATTCTTATCTCTTGAAGGAGAAAAGATGTCTACCAGTAAGAACTGGGTTATCTGGATAGATGATTTTGTAAAGGATTTTGATCCTGATTTACTTAGATATTATTTAACAATCAATGCTCCTTTAAATAAGGACTCTGACTTTTCATGGGATGATTTCCAAAGAAGAAACAATGATGAGTTGGCTGATGTTATTGGAAACCTGCTTCACAGAACATTTACATTTACCAATAAGTTCTTTGACGGCAAAGTGCCCGAATATAAAAATCCATCCAGCGAAGATTTGGCATTTGAAGCTGAAATTAAGAAATTACCTGATACTGTAGGTGAATTCATTTCTGCTTATGAATTCAGGGAAGCTTTGCTTGAAATATTTAAAGTAGCTAAAATAGGAAATAAGTATTTCAACGATCAGGAACCTTGGAAAGCAGTAAAAGAAGATATGCAAAAGGCTGCTAATACATTATATTTATCAAATCAGTTAGCTAAAGCTTTAGCAGTAGTATTGAAACCGTTCTTACCGGGTAAAGCTGATGAAATAGCTGAAATATTGAAATTGGATAATGTAGAAAAATGGGAAGATGCTAAGGTTGTTTTGCCTGAAGGTTATGAAATCGCTAAAGCTAAACCATTATTCAAAAAAATTGAAGATGATGTAATCACTCTTCAAAAAGAAAAACTACAGGAAAACTTAAAAAATAATGAGGATGATAATATGAGTGATATTATAGATATTGATTACTTTGACAAAGTTGATATTAGAATAGGTCAAATTAAAGAAGCTGAAAAAATAGAAAAATCTGACAAATTATTAAAATTACAGGTTGATATCGGTGATGAAACCAGGCAGATTGTTGCAGGACTTGCAAAATTTTACTCACCTGAAGAATTAATTGACAGAAAAGTTGCTGTTTTAGTTAATTTAAAACCGGCTAAATTGTTCGGAACATTATCTGAAGGAATGCTTCTTGCAACTGGAGAAAGCGGAGCATTGCTTTCACCAGATGACTGTGAAATAGGTGAACAAATTCAATAAATTTGATTAATATGGATGAATCTGTCCTGGTAATTAAGGCTGAGAAATACTTAAAGGAAATTGCTGCTGATGATATTAGTTTGGATAATATCTATGAGTTTGACAATTTCAAAAATCTCTACCTTAAGCTGGATGACAGATTAAAAACTTTAAAAGAACTTAGACGTGACATGGAGATACAGGGATACGGTTCTCCATTCGCATCACTTAATAAATATGGAAATAAGGTCATTGGCGAAGTTTCTCTTGATGAAATGGGTGAAAATAGCCGTCACAACAGGATGTTTAGAAATAAGGCAAATGCCAAGAAAAATATTCTGGACAGGGTTAAATCAGCTATTGATTCACACCAAATTGCATTAGGCCATTTAAACCAGTTTGGATATTTGAAATGTGATTCATGTTATAAAAAATATTCAATTTCTGATTATATCCAATCAAACGGGAAATGCAGCTGCAAATCCGAATCATTTTCATTTAAAATCAATAGGCAAAATACATATAGGATTGAAATAATTCCATATTTGCCTCTGTCAGGTAATTATCTTGTATTGATGTCAGATCTTTCAAAATATGGGAGAAGTTCATTTAAGAAAGTTATCAATGCACTTAAACAGGAACGTACAGGACATGTTAAAACTATCTCAACATTATTCAGATATAAGGACAGCAATAATCGCTGGTTAAGGAAAAGAACTACTTTTGATTCTGAATTTGTTGATAATTATGAAGAAGAACTCAGAAAAACCTATGGGAAAGATGTAAGAATTGAGAAATTGGAATTCCATAGGACAAAACCTGCCATTATAGATGACAAGCATGCTAGAATATCTTTAGCTTTGGGATACGTTCGACACGCTGAAAATATTATCCTCACTATTCGAGACGACATATTTAAAAGAAAATTAACTGATTTTAAAAGAATAAATAATTATGATGAGATATTTCATAAATACAACAATTATACTCCAAATTTCATAGATGCATTTGACACAGCGGAAATTGAAAGGTGGAGAGAAAATAAAATCAATGAGAAATTAAGGGAGCTCAATTATTTAAATCGTCATAATGAACTTAATCGTTCACTTAAAAGGGATTTAAAGACTCGAGATGCAATTGAGAGAACAATTTTTGAAAATATAGCTCCTGCATTAATCAGTTGGGATATTTTCAGATATTTTTTAACGACATCCGTTTCAAATCGTAAACTTACAACAGGTCCATTCCCATATATTCGTGTTGAACTTGACCGCCAACAAAGAAAAGTGTTTTCCAAAAGATTTCCGAAAGTTACAGACATTTTAAGTCAATTCACTGATATTAAAATTCTTGATGTGGAGGAAAAGGATTTAATATTGTATGAAAAATTCAAATTTGAAAAGCAGATGAAGAATTCAAATGTTAAATTTAATCATCCTGCATTGGGTGCTGCTCATCTGTATTTAAACAGTGACATTGACATGGAAAAGATTAGCAATTCATTGTATGTTAATGAATCTAAAATCAAAAAGGAAATTAAAAATATTGAAAGTATTAAAAATCCTAAAACGGATAAATCTAAAAAATTCCTTGATTTAATTAAAAAGTAGTGTTAGTTATGGATGAAAATGTTACAACAATTCATATTACGGAGACATTATCTTCAATAGACATTATGAATTTGCTTGATAAATATCCTGACCTTGAAAAAATAACCTGCTCACCAAGTGTCTATAACAGATTGTCTGACAATTATATAAACGCTTTAGAGCAGTTGGATATTGAAGTTACAAAAGAATATCACTGGGGAGCTTCCAGAAAACCCTGTGATTATGAAGATGAGTTATTGAAACTTGCAAGTGAAGGATATAAGGCCAGTGAAATTGCAGAAATATTGGATATAACTGTTAATAGGGTTTACTATTTGCTTAGAAGAAATAAAACCAAATTAGATACCAATACTAAAAAACATGATTATGATGAAGTTAAATCACTAAAGGAGTCTGGTCTAAAACCGAAGGAAATTTCCGAAAAGTTAAACATTCCGGTTAGAAGTGTATACTATATTCTAAATAATAAGTAATGATATATTGCTTTTAGAAACTGATTAATGCAGTTATCTTATGAAATAATACTGTCGCCTCAATTTAACATTAAATGATTATAATTAGGTAAATGCTGATTTTTTAGTTTGAATAATCGCAAATTATTTTTTTAACTTGTAATAAATATATAATTAAGTAAGTGATTATTATGATTTTATTACCTCAACTACCATTATATGTTATAGCGATAATATGTGGGTTGCTTGCTTTTTTAGTAACTCATTTGTCAATGCCCAGAATTATTAGAAAGTTGGAAAAAGCAGATATTGTAGGTAAGGATTTACATAAGTCTTGGAAACCTATTGTTGCTGAAATGGGTGGATTCGGAATTCTTTTCGGTTTTATTATTGGAATGTTTTCCGGTATCTATATGCACGATATTCTTACATTTTCATTAAGTATTGTGCTTCTTGTTATTTTACTTGTAGGTATTATAGGTATTGTTGATGACCTGTTGGTTTTATCTTCAAAAGAAAAACTTTTATTGTTGTTCTTAGCAGGTCTTCCTTTAATATGGGTTGCTCCGGATAATGTGGGAATTCTATATTTAATTTCCATTCCAATAGCTATTTCCATCGGATCCAATTTGACAAATATGCTTGCAGGTTTAAATGGTATTGAATCAGGTTTGGGTATCATATCACTTGCATCCTTAACTATTGCCTGTATTATTTTAGGAAAATATGACGTAACAATCATCAGTATGAGTATGCTGGGTGCTCTAATTTCATTTTTATATTATAACAAATATCCCGCTCAAATTTTCCCAGGAGATACCGGTACATTAATCATTGGTGCTACAATTGTTTCCATTGCTTTCATTGGTAGGGTTAAATTAATTGCACTGATTGTTTTAATGCCGAATATCATTGATGCTGCTTTGAAATTTTACAGTGCAGGAGTTATGGAACGCCAGCAGTTCAAACCAACTCAGGTTGATGATGAAGGTAAGTTAATAAGGCCGAATTCAGGTTTTAAATCATTAATCAGATGGGTTATAAGAAAACCGGTTACAGAAAAACAGGCCGTTTATATAATCTGGTCTATCGGTTTATTATTCGGTCTTTTAGGTATATTTGTTGCATTAACAATGCCTGGCGTAATAGGTAATCAGACATTAGCAAACTTCCTTCAAATTAAAGAGATGTTTTATCATATATGAGGTGATTTAATGAAACCTTATGTTATTTTAAATGCTGCCATGACTCTTGACGGCAAAATAGTTACTGCAAAAAACAGTTCAAATATTTCAGGTGAAGAGGACTTGAAGAGAGTCCATGAACTAAGAAAGAATGTCGATGCGATAATGGTTGGAATCGGAACGGTGCTGGCTGATGATCCGAGATTAACTGTTCACAAGGTTGATGCCAATCCTGAAGACAATCCTGTTCGTGTAGTGGTTGACAGTAAATGCAGAACTCCAGTTGCAGCTCGCATAACAAATAAAGATGCCAGAACAATTATTGCTGGAGCTAATGAGTTCAAATATGATTTTTTGGTCAGCGACAGATGCAATGTCTTTAAACAGAGAGGCGTAGAATTTTTCTTCAGTGGAGATACAAGAGTTGATTTAACTTCATTGATGGCTCATCTGGCAGATGAAGGAATTGAAACTTTAATGCTGGAGGGCGGAGCTACACTAAACTTTGCAATGATTGAAGCAGGCCTTATTGATGAGATAAGAATATGTATTGCACCGAAAGTGGTTGGCGGTGTAAATGCAAAAACGCTGTTTGATGGTGAAGGTTTTGATTCAATGGATGAGGGAGTTAACCTGGAGTTAACGGATTCATTTAAATTAGGAAAGGATTTGATTTTAACTTATAAAGTTCTAAAATAATCCCATATATCCTACATTTTGACAAACGCAGTATCTGCAAAGAGACCTTTTGTCATGTATTGCTTTCATTCTTACTTTACAGTAATAAGAATCATCTAATTTATAAACATCATCTTTTTTATCATCACTAAATGGATGAAGGGGTTTTTTTACAATCAATGCTAGATAAAGAGATAAATATTTGGTAAATTCGCGAGCTTCAATATCTCCTCCGGCATAGGTGTCAAAGTAATAGTTAATGTCACCTTTCATTTTGTTGATGACACTATCTTTAATATCAAAATCATCACTTATTTCTAAAGAATAGATTTCATCATAGGTTTCAGAATTGTATTTGGCCAGTTTTTTAACTAAGGGGTCTTTATATCTATCGTCAGTTACTTTATTTCTTAAGTATTCTATTGGATAGTCTTTCAATTCGGTTTTTATAATATTTAAAAGAACTGATGCTTTCATAATATTCCTTTACTTTTCAATAATTCACGAGGATTATCCACAAGAGCTTTCATAGCTTCTTCATCAGTTAAACCTGCTCCACGTGCGATTTCATATGATTTTTCAAAGGTTATCAGATTGTCCGGTGAATGGGTATCCGTATCCACCAGTAGCTTGTTTCCCACTTCACGGGCAATATTTGCAACATGACCGTTTCCAAAGCAGTGTCCGTTACGTGCACTAATTTCAAGATAAATATCGTTTTTAAGTGCAAGTTCGGCTTCTTCACGGGTAATCAATCCGGGATGGCCTAATATGTCGACATATTTTGATTTAACTGCTGCCAAATTTGTACCTGGAGTTACTGGTTCATTCAATGTTTCACCATGTACAACTACTATTTTTGCACCTAATTCTTTTGCTCTTTTAGCTATTCCGTCAATTGACTCTGTTGGCACATGGGTTACTTCAGCACCTAAAATAACAGTTATATCCCATTTTGAATTAATGTCATCTATTGCGGATTGTATTTTTGGAATTTCTTCAATATTATAATAGTCAACATGATCTGTAATCGCGATTGCTTCATGATTTAATTTCAATGCTCTTCTTGCAAGTTCGGATGGTAGTAATTCCCCATCACTGAATAAACTATGCATGTGTAAATCTATTCTTTTGTTCATTTAAAACACCTATATTTATATATTTTTTATCTATATATTAATGATTAGGAAATATTTAATTATTTCCTATAAAAATTATGGAGAAAAAATATGAAAAATAAAACTTTCGTCGCTTTGATAGCATTTTTCTTAATTGCTGCAGGCGCAGCAGCTGTTTATGCTGAAAGTGCACATGTTGGGTCTTTTAATTTTGACATCCCTAATGATTTCAAAGTAAAAGAAACTAACGATACTAGTGTTGTTTTGCAAAATGATAAAAAAGAAATTATTGTATCTTCCAGCATTGTTGGTAAAGATGCAGTAAAATCCTATTTATCCGGCCAAGGTTTCAAATTCAATGACACCATCAATGGTACAAAAGATGTCAAAGGTACAGGTTTAAACGGACATTACACTTATACTGCAGATACTTATTCCAAAGACAAAGGATATGCAATTGCATATTTATTAACTGATAAAAACGTTTCTGTTATTGCAATAGATAACAACTTTGACTCAGATGATGGTTTCGCTAAAGGCGACCTTTCAAGTGCCGCTGAAAGTATTGTTGATAAAATAATGCTAGCTAAATAAATTTAATTTTAAATTTATTTTTTTTCCTTTTTTTTTAAACTTAATTTTATATAGAAATAAAGATATACTTTTTATTAACTGAAATTTTTTAGGAGATATTTATTATGAAAGCTAAAGCTGCAAAAATTGCTGAAGGTGTTTACTGGGTTGGTGTTCTTCATTGGAACAGCAGAACTTTCCATGGATACGGCATTCCAGGAACCACATATAATGCATATTTGGTATTTGGGGAAGAAAAGACAGTATTAATAGATAATACATATGTTGGTCTTCAAAATCAATTAGATGCTAGAATTGAAGATGCATTTGCACAAGAAGGAAAAGATATTAAAATTGATGTTTTTGTACAAAACCATTCTGAAATGGATCATTCAACTTACTTGAGAGATACTATTGAAAAATATAATCCTGAAGCTGAAATCTATGCATCCTCTAATTGTATCAAATTTTTAGAACAACAATATCACAATTTTGGAGATTTGGAAATAAATGCGGTTCAAACTGGGGATGAAATAGATATTGGTGGAAGAACTCTTAAATTTATTTCTGCACCGATGTTGCACTGGCCCGACAGTATGTTTACTTTCCTGGCTGAGGATGGAATTTTATTCTCAAATGATGCATTCGGTCAACATGTATGTCATTCCAAAAGGTTTGACAGCGATTATTCATTGAGCTATTTGCTTAAAGAAGCAAGAAAATACTATGCTAATCTTGTAACTTTAGGCTCTCCAATGCTTAGAATGAAATTGCAGGAATTAACTGACACAGGTTTAGTTAATGAGATTAAAATGATTGCACCATGTCACGGACAAATCTGGACAAACCCTGCCCCTATTGTTGAGAAATATTCCGAATGGGCTTCTGGCGTATGTAAGGATAAAATCACTGTTATCTATGATACTATGCACCACTCAACTGAAAAATTAGCTTTCCAAATTGCTGAAGGTATAATTAGTGAAGGTGTTGAAGTCAGAATGTACTTTATGCAGGAAGATGGCCCTGATGATGTCATTACAGATATTTTAGACAGTAAAGCTATTGCATTAGGTGCTCCAACAATGATGAATAAGCCTTTCCCGCGTATCGGGAATATGATGTACTGGCTTGACTGTGTAAACTTTGCAGGAACTACCAGTATTAAAAACGCTTTAATCTTTTCATCAAAAGGTTGGGGTGGAGGAGCTGTTAAAAAACTCCAAGAGGAATTAGAAGCTTCCGGATTTAATGTTACTGACACATTAGATGTTACCTTTGTTCCTGATGAAGATGTTTTAGAAGAAGCATTCAACAAAGGTGTTGAATTGGCTAAATCAATTAAAGAATAATTTCTTTTATTCTTTATTATTTTTTTTCAACAGCTAATTGTTGTGTATCGCAACATTTATATATTAATTATTTCAAAAATATCCTTAACAGATTGTAGGTGTAAAAATGTCAAAAAGTCTAGTGATTTATTTTTCCCGTGCAGGTGAAAACTATTTTGGTGGAGAATTGAAAAATATTGAAAAAGGAAATACTGAAGTTATAGCTGAATACATTCAGGATGAAATCTCAGCAGATTTATTCAAAGTGGAACCGCTTGTTGAATATCCTGCAGATTATATGAAATGTATTGATGTCGCTCAAAAGGAACAAAACGATGATGCACGTCCTGAAATTAAAAATGCATTGACTGATATCAGTGAATATGACACAATTTTCATTGGTTTTCCGAACTGGTGGGGAACCCTACCGATGCCGATGTGGACTCAACTGGAACAATTGGATTTCACAGGAAAAATAGTAAAGCCTTTCGTTACCCATGAAGGATCAGGATTCGGCTCTTCTCAAAGGGATTTGGATAAACTCTGTGAAGGTGCAGAAATCAAAAAAGGTTTATCAATTCCCGGTGCAAACGTTTATGATGCAAGAGATAGTGTGGCTCATTGGGTGGCTGAATAATGTCTGAAGAGATTCTTTTTGGAAAAGGAGAAGCAAATCCTTTTGGTGAATTTTTCATTGGGGATAGCTATCTAAATATTTTGGCTCAAGTCGGTGAAGTGATGGTTGCTAATGTCACTTTTGAACCGGGTTGTAGAAATAACTGGCATATACATCATGCAGATGAAAATGGCGGTCAAATTTTGCTTGTAACTAAAGGTGAAGGATGGTATCAGGAAGAAGGCAAATCTGCTCAAAAATTAAAGCCAGGTGATGTCGTATCAATTCCTCCGAATGTAAAGCATTGGCATGGAGCAAGCAAAGACTGTGAATTTACACATATTGCTATTGAAGTTCCAGGTATTAATCCTAAAAACGAATGGTGTGAAGAAGTTTCCGATGAGGAATATGATGCATTGGAATGAACAAATTTATTATTAATCACCACCATATTTTTTATTATGAGTACTTCTGTTTTTATACCGGCACATATTACTGGATTCTTCAGTATAGAAAAC